>JADHLF010000030.1 GCA_016780825.1 Planktomarina sp.
GAATGGCGGCACCTGGGAAAGAGGCGGGAATGAATGAAGGCGCAGGACCAAAGCCGGCCTTCATTTCGGCCAGATACATTTTCTCATTGATCGAGCCCAAAACCAGCAGGGGTTTTTTCTCATGCATAAGGGCACGCACCGCATCATTATCTGTCTTCTGGCCGCGTTGCCGCGATACGGCAAAGGCGCAGGGCAATCCAAGATCGGTCTCAAGATAGTTTTGAATGCCGCGCGTATAGGTGTCATTGGCCACAATCGCGAAAGAGGCGGTGGCGAAAAAATCCTGCGTGACCGAGCGCCAGAGATCCCAAACGGGTTTAATCGTGGAATGCTTTTCTTGTTCGATAAAGGGTTCGGGATCCAGATCCAGAAGCTCCCCCAAGCTGCGCAGAAACTTCGTGGTGGACTCAATTCCGATCGGGGCTTGGAGATAGGGCTTGTTCAGCAGTTCGCAAAGCCCGCGGCCAAATTCCCGGTACATGCAGATATTCACATCGGCATTCACCAAATCGCGCATTTCAGCAATATGTGCCCCAAGCGGCATTACCATGTTGACCTGTGCACCGATGCCTTCAACCAGGCGCCGTATCTCAGCAAGATCTGATGGCATGTTAAATGTGCCATACATGGGCCCTAGGATATTCACCCGTGGCGCCGCGCCGTCTTCGCGCTTTTTCTCAGGGGGCATTCGGCCTTTCGTCATGCCAAATTCGCTAAAAATCCACGTCATCGCACGATCGGCCGTTTGCCATTGATCTTCATCAATTGTGCGGGGGAGGAATCTTTGAATATTGGTGCCTTGCGGTGTGACACCGCCGCCAATCATCTCCGAAATTGAACCGGTGACCACCACAGCAGGTAACGCCGGATCCAACACATCCCATGCGCGCTTCATCGAGTCTTCGGTTCCGGATCCCATTTCCTCCTCGCCCAAGCCGGTGACGACGATGGGCAATTCATGTGGGGGCAATCCATCGGTGTAGTGAAGAACTGAGGTGACGGGCAGGTTTTCACAGCCGACCGGGCCATCGATGATGACTTGCAAGCCTTTGGTGGCGCAAAATGCGTAAACAGCGCCCCAATAGCCTCCTGCACGGTCATGATCTTGCACCAGCATTAAATCATCTCCGCCGCTTTGGCCGCACGGGCTTTTTTCTCAAGCTTTTTGAGATTCACTGCGCGGAAATTGGGGTGCAGGTTGGGTTTACCTGCCCAAATCCCGCCTGTGTCGCCGCGTCCTACACCTTCAAAGAAGGACCGCATGTGCTCCATACGGGCCTTATTTCCCATGGCCGCATTGATCACCTGTGCCAATGAGCCCGCGCCCGCAGCCCCCATCAAGGGCCGCGCAGAAATCAAATTTGTGAAATAGAGCGAGGGTATTCCCAGCTCCTTGCCCTTCTGGACCACCGGAGTTGTGCCAATGGCCAGATCTGGGCGAATGGCTTCCATGGCGGCGCAGTCATCTTCTAGGGAGGCGCGGAATTTCACTTTTACCCCATGGGATTCGAGCCATTCGGCATCCTGGGCCGACCAAGGTGTTTTCGGACAGGCTGTGCCCACATAGGGAACATCTGCGCCGCTTTCGATCAGCAGGCGGGCCACCAATAGCTCGCTGCCTTCATAGCCTGACAAGGTTATTGTGCCTTTGATCGGGGCTTGGCTGAGGGCCTGGCGAACTTGAGGCACAAATTGGTTTTGTGCCGCTGCGATGACATCCGCTGGAAGCGCAAAAGCCTCGCCAATCGCCGACAGCCAAGCGGCTGTGCCCTCGGCGCCGACGGGCGCGGAGCCGATAATCGGACGCCCTGCGGCTTCAAATTCACGGATGCTGGCGGTGTAAAACGGGTGAATCGCCGCTACCGCCCCGCAGTCCAAAGCGGAGTAGAGTTCGCGCCATTCTCGGCAGGGAACAACAGTGCCGGCCGCCAAGCCAAGCGGCGCCAGCATTTGCCCAATGACCATTGGATCAGCTGGGAACATTTCACCCAGAAGGCTGACCGTGAGTCGGTCCGATTTGCCCATGGCCGGCATCGGCACGGGGCCGGCGGCAATCTCTTTGCGGGCATAGTTCAGCATGGCCCCCGACAAAACGTCCTTGGCCTCTGCGTGGGTTGGAATGCCAAAGCCCGGCACATCAATGCCAACAATGCGCACACCATTGATTTGCTCGGGCAAGAGCCGCAACGGCACACCGGAGGCCGTTGGCACACATAAGTTTGTGACAATAATCGCATCAAGCTTTTCGGGATCTGCGATGTCATGCACCGCCTCGCGAATATCTTCAAAGAGCTTGCCTGTGACCAGGGTTTCCGAATTGAACGGCACATAGCCCACCGAGCGTCGCGCCCCATAGAAATGCGACACGAAGGTCAACCCGTAAACGCAGCAGGCCGATCCGCTCAAGATTGTTGACGTGCGCTTCATCCGCAGGCCGACGCGCAGCGATCCAAAGGCAGGGCACATGCTTTGCGGTTTTTCGTGTGGTCCCTGCGGGTAGTCTTTGGCGTATTGATCCAAGATCTCTGACTTGCCGGCTGCACGCGCTGCCGCGTGCAGGGTATCTACCCCGGCGGAGCAACCACCCTCGAGCGCCACAGCCTGGGAGGCTTCGCTGGCCTCAATGACTTGCAATGTGCCCGAAGCATCGAAGCTGACGTCAAAACCTTGGCGATCCGCCTCAGACATCATCATATACCACTTCTAAACTGGCGCGTGGCGCTGCTTTTTTGCCGCGCATATCCATGTCCGTTGCGGGTACCAATTGGTAATCGCCGCCTGTGTCTTTGGCGTCAAACAGGGCCAAGAGGCCATCTTGATCCAGCGGTGTTGGGCGCACGGGTGGCGCGAGGCCGACAGCTTCTCCCAACTGGCCAAACAACGCACCCCACTGCGATTCGGAGGTGCCTACAATTTGATAATTTGCGGATTTTTTGCGCAGATCATCATCTTGTGGAATCGCCGCCAAAATGGGGATATCGACAGCCTTGGCAAAAGCCGCGGCTTCACCGCTGCCATCATCCTTGTTGATGACCAATCCAGCAACGCCTACGTTACCGCCAAGTTTGCGGAAGTATTCGACCGCCGAGCACACGTTATTGGCCACATAAAGAGACTGAAGGTCATTAGAGGCCACCAGGATGACCTTTTGTGCCATATCGCGCGCAATCGGCAGGCCAAACCCGCCGCAGACAACATCGCCTAAGAAATCGAGTAGAACATAGTCGAAGTCCCAGTCGTGAAATCCCAATTTTTCCAGCAGTTCGAATCCGTGAATAATCCCGCGGCCGCCGCATCCGCGCCCGACTTCCGGGCCGCCGAGCTCCATGGCAAACACGCCACCCCGTTTGAAGCATACGTCGCCAATTTTTACCTCTTCACCGGCGATCTTCTTTTGACCCGAGGTTTCAATGATCGTGGGGCAGGCCTTTCCGCCGAAGAGTAAGGAGGTTGTGTCCGATTTCGGATCGCATCCGATCAGCAAGACCCGCTTGCCTTGCTCGGCCATCATATGGCTCAAATTGGCGAGGGTGAAAGACTTACCGATGCCGCCTTTTCCATAGATGGCAATGATTTGAGTTTTGCTGGTGGGTTCGCCCTGGGGCACCTCAAGAGAGATGTCTTCATGGGCCTCATCTCGCAACCGCTGATCGAAACTCTTCAGATTTGGCACTTCATCTTTCACGACGTTTTCTCCCAATTGAGCATCATTTTCAAACAGGACGAGTCCCGAAAGGCCGTTTCATAGGCCTCGGGCGCATCGGCTGCCGATGATGAATGTGTGATCAACCCGCCAAGGCTCAGAGCTCCGCTCTCAACCAAAGCACGCGTTGCGGTTAGGTCATCGCGGTCCCATTCTGCGGCCACGCGAAATTTTGCTTCTTTCATAAAGGCTGGTGGAAAGGCAAAGCTTATCGGGTCGGTGTAAAAGCCAGCCAGGACAATCTCGCCACCTTTGGACAGGCGGCCAATTAATTGAGCCAGGACATCCGTGGACCCAGAGGCATCATAGATGGATCTGTAATCTTTTCTTGGATCCTCTTCTGGCGCCACAACCTGATAGCCCTTGGCGCCCATACGGCGCGCAGGATCAATTTCCCAAACTGTCGGTGGCGGTGCGCCAGCGGCCACGGTCAGGCGGGCCAGCAGGCGCCCTAAGACCCCGTGACCTACGATCAAATCTGGTACGGATTTTCCGGGTCCAGCCATGGCATGGCGGGCTGTGGCGGCCAGGGCCAACAAGGCCCCCTCGGCACCCATAGATCCGTCTAATTTTGTAACACGATCTTCATTGCTGACCAGATAACGTGCGGCGCCTCCAAAAAGCCCGAAAGCACCATCATAGCAATTGGCACCGGGCACAAAGACCGTATCTCCGGGCTTAAAGGCGCTGGACTGCGGTGCTTCAACCACCTCACCCGTTGCCTCATATCCCGGCACAAGCGGGTAGCCCATGCCTGGAAAAGGCGGCATTTGTCCGGACCAAAACAGTTTTTCAGTTCCTGTCGAAATGCCAGAATGCTTAATTTGCACAACCAAGTCTTTCGCCTGTGGCGCAGCCACAGTGAGCGTATCGAGACGGATATCTCTGGGCCCAGTTAAGACGACAGCAGGTGTCTGCACAGCAAAGCTCCCTTTGGATTTCATGATAAGGCACATGCCAATCTGAAATTTCTTATATTGTACTTTAAAAGTGACACATTTAACTGTCAACTAATATTGACAATTAAGGAGAGGCTAGCTTTCGGGCCTCTAAACAGCGCGTCACAAAGGCGCGCGCTGGCTTTGGAGTCTTGGTAATTTCAAAGCCAGCTTGGCGGCAAAGCGTTGAAATCTCCTGAATTGAACGGGTTTTGCCAGTGCGCATCGCCAATGTGTAAAGGGCAAAATAGACGTCGCCCGCAGGTTCTGGGCAGGCCCCCCCAGACATGGGCTCAGAGATAATCAACCGCCCCCCCACGGGCAGGCTGGCCCAACATTTGGCCAAGAGCATCGCCACGGTCTCATCAGTGTGGTCGTATAAAACTCGGATCAAGCTGATAGAATCGGCACCCTGAGGAATTGCGTCTGTTTTAAATGATCCACAGGAAATCTGTGCGCGGCTTTCCATGCCTGCGGCGGCGAATCTTGGAGCGGCGGTGGGGGCGACCTGGTCTAGGTCGAACAACATCAATTTCACATGGGGATGCGCCCGGCCGACCTGCTCGAGAAAAGCGCCAGAGCCACCGCCAACATCAAGCAATGTGCCCACCGAGGATAGATCAAGGCTGCGCAGCGTATCTTCGGCAACCAATTCTTGACTGCGGGCCATCAAGTCGGAATAGGTTTGGGCCGCTTGCGGTTCCATTTCGCCACCGAAAACATAGGGCCAAAAATCGGCCAGCTCGGTTTGGGTCTCGCCTCGGAAAAATGCCGCTGGATCACGCAGATCGCGATAGAGGACATCATGGTGCCGGATCATATCACTGAGCCCTGGCACGCCGAGCAAGGCCGCGCTGGTTTTGCTGAGCGCGAAGCCTCCGCCGCGCCGTGCGCGCAGCAGCTTTAAAGCGACAGCTGCCCGCAGCAAAATTGTCATCCGCTCCTGTGGCACCTTGCACGTCTCGGCAAGCTCCTCCAGTGTTTTTGGACCCTTTAACAGAAGGTTGAAGATGTCCAATTGCACCAGCGCCATGAGAATTTGTGAGTGGCAAAACCCGGCCAATAGATCAAACAGCGCTGCGCCTTCACGTCGCACAATGCGCCGGGTCAAGATATTTTGCGCCGCCCATTTTTGGAATCTGCGTGAGGCAATCAGACGGTTTGACCATCCGAAAATCCCATACCACGCGCCGGCCCTACGCTCACCGCGCATCACTCACCGGGGTGAAGATTTGAGTGTTTGCTGCGCCATTTCACAGGTGTAAGCATTTCGGCTTGGGCGTTGACCATTTTGGCCAGCATGGCTTCGCCCGGGCAGCATGGTATGGAAGAGATGGCGCCGCCTAAGATATTTTTCATATGCGCAATTGCGCCCTCGATGCCATATTCCGCAACCGCGTTGGGCCGCCCGTGTAGGTCGTCTTGTCCGGCGGGCTTGCCCAATTCGGCCTCATTATACAAAGCATCGCGCAGGTCATCGGCCACTTGAAAGGCCTCGCCAATGCGCGATCCCAGCTCATCCCATTGTGCGCCATCTTGGCCGGCGGCAATCGCACCCATTTGCGTTGCAGCTACGAAAAGGGCACCGGTTTTTGCTCTGTGATAGGCGCGCAAATCTATCTTTTGCTCACTTTCCCAGCCTTGTCCGGCGCATATGCCATTTGGCATTCCGGTCTGCTCGGCCAGGATGCTCATCAACCCAATTGCACGCTGCGGATCAATCGAAGCGTGGCGCGTGAGAATTTGAAAGGCCATGACAATCAGACTGTCGCCAGTCAAAACCGCAAGTGGTTCACTAAAGGCGCGGTGAAGGGAGGGTTTGCCTCTCCGCGTCTCAGCATCGTCAAAGCACGGCAGATCATCATGCACCAAAGAGGCGCAGTGAATGCATTCCAAAGCGGCGGCGGCCGCATTGGTCAATTCGGGGCGATCATCGCCGCAGGCTGCGGCGACGCTCATCAAGATGGTTGGGCGGATACGCGCACCACCGGGGCTGACCGCATAATGCAATGCAGAGGCAAGTTTGGCAGGGGACGGGGCGGTTTGCCCCAGGTTTACGGCGTCCGATATCGCCGATTCAATTCGGGTTCTAAACCCCATGATCTCGTCCTCACAGTCAAAAGCCACTCAAAAATGTAATCTCTTGATGACATATGTAATGTAAACTAGAATGGACACATCAAGCGGATCTGTCAATCGAAAGCTGTGGAGGAGGCCTGTGAGATGAAGCACGTCGCCATTATCGGCGCTGGCATAGGCGGTCTCGCGGCCGCAATGCGCCTGGCCCATGGCGGGGTGAAGGTGACGGTTCTGGAGCGTCAGGCCACCCCTGGCGGCAAAATGCGCAGCTTGCCCTCCGCCGCCGGCATGATTGACGCTGGCCCAACAGTTTTAACCATGAAACCGGTTTTTGAGGCGCTTTTCCATGACGTCGGCTGCCAATTGGCCGATTATGCCACGCTGATACAAGAGGACATCCTGGCCCGGCATTTTTGGCGCGATGGCACGCGCTTGGACCTCATGCGCGATCACCAAGCCAGTTTGGAAAATGTGCGTGACAGTTTTGGCGCGGCGGCGGCGGCTGAGTTTCACAGCTTTTCTCGCGATGCCGAGAATCTGTTTGAGCAGCTCAATGATCCGATGATGCAATCGGCAAAGCCAACTTTGCGCAGGATGGTTCCGGTGATGGTGAAATCTCCTGGCACTGTCATGCGGATGGATCCTCTGCGGTCTTTGGCCCAATCCCTCACGCGCAGATTTTCCGAGCCGCGGCTGGCACAGCTTTTTGCCCGCTACTCCACCTATATCGGTGGCCTGCCGCAGGCCTCGCCCGCGCTGCTCGCATTGATATGGCATGTAGAAAGCCTGGGCGTTTGGCATGTCAAAGGTGGAATGAGACAATTGGCCTATGGCATGGAGGCCTGTGCCAAGGCACTGGGCGCTGATTTTCACTATGATAGCTGCGTTACAAAGTTTGAGCGTGGCGGATCGGGCCAATATCACCTTGACTGCGATGGCCGTTTCCTGTCCTGCGATGCGGTTTTGTTCAATGGGGATCCAAATGCCCTGAGCCGCGGGCTCTTGGGGCCCGAGGCCAGCGCCGCCACCGCCCCCCAGGCGACGATGCCGCGCAGCCTTTCGGCCCATGTCATGAGCTTCGCTGCGCAAGTCGACGGCCAGCCGCTCGCGGCGCATAATGTGCTTTTCGCGGCAGATCCAGATCAAGAGTATGGGCCATTGGCGCAGGGCGCGCCCCAAGATGATCCCACGCTGTACATCTGTGCTCAAGATAGGTTCGGATCGAACAGGCCGGACGGGCAGGAGCGATTTGAAATTATCCTAAACCATCCGCCCAGCGTTCAACCAGCACCCCCCTCACAAAAGGTTCGCGAACAATGTCAGACAATATTTCTAGATCACCTCACGCGTCATGGGCTGAGCTTCACTCCGCGTCCGCCGGCCCACACGCTGACGATGACCGAGGATTTCGCGCAGATGTTTCCGGGCTCGGACGGATCCCTCTACGGGCGATCCCCGCATGGCATGATGGCGGCCTTCGCGCGCCCAACCGCGAGAACGAAAACCAAGGGGCTGTATCTGGTGGGCGGGGGAGCGCATCCGGGGGCGGGGGTGCCGATGGCGACACTCTCCGCCAAGCACGCGGCCGCGGCGATCTTGAGCGACCTCACTTTGACATAGAGGTGCCCCCGGGCGGCTATGCCTGGTGGTATATTGATGGTGTCAGCGACGATGGCACGCGCGCCGTTTCTGTCATCGGCTTTATCGGCTCGGTCTTCTCGCCGTGGTACGCTTGGTCGGGCCGTGGGGATCCAAGCAACCACTGCTGCATGAATGTTGCCACCTATGGTCGAGGCGGCCGCTTCGCCATGACCGACCGTGGCCACACCGCGTTGCGGCAAACTTCAGACATGCTCACCATAGGCCCGTCGTCGCTGCATTGGACCGGAACGCAATTGGTGATTGACGTGGATGAAATATCGTCCCTGCCCATCATTTCGAGAATGCGGGGACGGATCACTTTGACCCCGCCCGCCTTGACAAAGATTGAATTGCCTCTCACGGCGGATGGCGCCCATGTCTGGCGTCCGTTCGCACCGATTGCCCGTATCTCGGTCGATCTGGAGGCGCAGGGCTGGCAATTTGATGGGCATGGCTATTTCGACAGCAATTTTGGCACGCGTGCTCTGGAGGAGGATTTCAGCTCTTGGACCTGGGCCCGCTATCCGACCCAATCGGGTGCAACTTGCTTTTATGACGCCGAGCGCCGCGACGGCACGCGTTTTAATGCGGCCATCGGATTTACCCCAGAAGGCCATGCCGCAGAGGTTTCGGCCCCAGACCCTGTGCGCTTCAATCGAACCCTCTGGGCCCTCCCCCGCAGCACCCGCGCGGATCCCGGTTGTCGACCAAAGCAGATCAAATCCATGCTTGATGCGCCATTTTATTCCCGATCCGTTGTTGAAACCATGTTAAACGGTGAGCGGGTGCAGGGGGTGCATGAAGCGCTTGACCTCAACCGCTTTGCATCGCCTGTCGTCAAATCCATGCTGGCGTGCCGCGTGCCGCGCCGGGCGGGGTGGAAATTTTAACTACTCTGCGAGCATAGCGCCACTGGATTGGGCGCGTTCTTTGCGTTTCAGCTCGGCCATGGCCGACATAAAGGCGCCGGTATGCCCTTGACCCCATGACATTGCATGGCGCTCATTGATGGCCACGGCATCGACCAAAAACTGAACCTCCGGCAGCGGTCGCGCATAGAGCACCGGAGACCGTGGCATCACCAAACCTGCGGTCGTTCGCAGCGCCGATTTTGCCACAAGAGCCATTTTTTGCGCCCTATTTGTCCGCCCGCGGTGGGTGATGGAATCATAGTGGTTGCGGCTCACCGCCTGCCCAATGGCAGCATAAATATAACGGGCCGCATAGATGCCCGTGCGGGCATTCAGCGGCAAGGCGGCCACGCCGGCCTCAGATCGCACATAGAGCGCATGGGCCTCGGACAACAGCTTTTTAACCATCCGGCGCAGTTCTGGCGCAGCTTGGGTCGCGCTTAAAACCTGCTGCGGATCAAGCCCTTCGGCATGGATCCACTCAAGGGGCAGGTAAATACGCCCGGCGCGTGCATCCTCACCCACATCTCGCGCGATATTTGTAAGCTGCATAGCCACACCCAAATCGCAGGCCCGCGCCAAAGCGTCTGCATCGCGCACCCGCATTAGGACACACATCATCGCCCCCACAGCAGAGGCCACGCGGGCGCAATAGCTGCGAAGGTCTGAAGGGCTGGTGTAGCGGCGCTCCATTGCATCCCACGCCAAACCTTCAAGCAGAGCTTCGGGCAGGGCGGCGGGCATTTCGAAATCCTCCACCACGGAAGCAAAGGCCCGATCCTCGGGGGCATTGCGCGGCTTTCCCGCATAGACCTGCGCCAGCCGCTCCTGCAATTCAATCACGGCGCGGGTCTTGTTCTGCCCCTCATCCACTTCGTCATCTGCCAATCGGCAAAAGGCATAAAGCGCCAAGGCCGGATCTCGAACCGAGGCGGGCAATAATTTTGATGCGGCATGAAAAGACAAAGACCCGGTGCGGATCACGTTGCGGCAATGGTCCAGATCATCAGGGCGTATCATTCGGCGGCCATCCGTGCTTTGCCCTGTGCAACCGGTGCATCGGGCACAAGTTTTGATAAAACCTCGGCGCTGGAGATGACGCCGGGCAGCCCGGCGCCCGGATGGGTTCCTGCACCGACAAGATAGAGGCCGCGCGCCTCTTCGCTCACGTTATGGGGTCGGAACCAAGCACTTTGCAGAATGCGCGGTTCAATCGAAAATCCCGCGCCATGCGGGCTGAGGTAGCGATCCTCAAAGGTTTCGGGGGTGAAGATTGTTTCGGTCGAGATGCAGGCTTCGAACCCGGGCATCAATTTGTCCACCTCTGCGGCAACCTTAGCGCGGTATTTTGGCATCTCCTTTTGCCAATCGACCTTGTTCTTCCAGCCCAAATGAGGGACGGGTGACAATACATAAAATGTATCATCCCCAGCGGGCGCAACACTTGGGTCGGTCACAGATGGCCGGTGGATATAAAGGCTCATGTCGTCGGACAAACGACCTTTGATGAAAATATCCTTTAGCAGGCCCTGGTAGCGTGGTCCGTTGGCAATTGTATGATGCCCCACATCAGCCCAGCGGCCCGCGGTTCCTCGCGTTCCAAAATACCAAACGAACAGGCCCATCGACCAGCGCTTGCGGGCAAGTTTTGCGCTCGTCCAACGTCTGCGGCTGTGGTTGCGCAAGAGGTGATCGTAGGTGTGACCTGCATCGGCATTGCTGACAATCAATGGCGCATCGACTCGTTCACCGTCGGAGAGCACAACCGATTTCGCAGCGCCGTTTTCGACAAGAATTTCATCCGCTATGGCCGCTTGGCGAATTTGCCCGCCCTGAGCGCGCACCACTGCGGCCATGGCATCCGCAATCTTTTGCACCCCGCCCATGGCATAATGCACGCCATAGGTTTTTTCCAAATGCGCCACCAAAGCATAGATTGATGTGACATGCATCGGGTCGCCACCGATGAACAATGGATGAAAAGACAGGGCCATTCTGAGTCGCTCGTCTTTGACACGCCGCGCAGCCAGCGCATAAATCGAACGATCTGCCCGCAACATGGCAAATGTCGGCAGGACTTTTAGGGTGTTCCAAAGCCGGTGCATAGGCTCGGCCACCATGCCCTCATAGCCAATGATATAGCGTTTTTGCGAGTCTTTTAAAAAGCGTTTGTAACCGGGCAGATCGGATGGATTCAGCCTTTGGACTTCCGATTGCATGGTCTCATCATCGCCACTGGCACGAAAACATGACCCATCTGGCCAGCGAATTTCATAGAAGGGCTCGAGGGGCCGCAGATCTACATCTGCGTGAAAATCTCGACCGCAGGCGGCCCAGAGGGATTCAAACACTTTCGGCATGGTCACAATCGTTGGCCCCAAATCAAATCGGTGGCCGTCTTGTGTGATTGAGGAGCCACGGCCGCCCACCCGATCGAGCTTGTCCAACACAGTGACCGCATAGCCCTTTGCGCCCAGCCGCATCGCTGCCGCCAGCCCACCCAGGCCGGCGCCAATCACAACCGCGCGGTTGTCTTGGGTGCTGTGATCAGGGTTGGTCATAAATTTCCCGCCTGCCATCTGTCTATAATTATTTACAACCATAGGTCTTATGAGCTTCCCAATGCAAGGATAATGTGTCAACATATTCTGACACATTTACCAGGTGCACAGGGCATGACGCAGATCGTCACAATTAGTTTCTTTCGTTTTGGGTCCGTTCGCTCCCGATTTTGGGCCTTTGCCATGATGGGTCTGGCGCGGGGGCAAATGTCGCGCATACCGGGCATTGGATTTTGGAAATTATTTGGATCCGGCTCCGATGAGGGCTTTACGCCCAAACCCAATGTGTCTGTTTACGCGGTGCTGGCAACTTGGCCAGATCGGCAAACCGCAGAGCGCAGCTTGCAACAAAGCGCCATCTTCGCACGCTACCGTCAGCAGGCGATCGAAAACTGGACCGTTTTTATGAAAGCGGAGACAGCGCGGGGCAAGTGGTCAGGCCAAACTCCATTCTCCACGACGCTTCAAAATCACAATGGCCCGCTGGCGGTGATCACGCGCGCCACCCTGCGGCCGCGCAAGCTGGCCCAATTTTGGCGGCGTGTTCCAAATATCTCGCAGGTGATTGGCCAAGATCCAAACGTTGTTTTCAAAATTGGCATTGGTGAAGTGCCTTGGTTTCAACAGGTGACCTTCTCCATATGGCCCAGCTTGGAACATATGAACAATTTTGCACGCAAAGGGCATCATGCGCGGGCCATTCAAGCGGTGCGGATGGAGGGATGGTTCAAAGAGGAGCTCTATGCCCGATTCACCCTCATCGCCGACACAGGCACTTGGGAGGGCGACTCCCCTCTAAAAAAACTGGATATCTCATGAAGCAGCCTTTTCCCTTTTCAGCCATCGTTGGACAGGATGATATGAAACTGGCCATGGTGTTAACCGCCATTGATCCCTCTATCGCTGGGGTTTTGGTCTTTGGCGAGCGCGGCACCGGCAAATCCACTGCGGTTCGGGCCTTGGCGGGACTGTTGCCGCCGATCATCGCTGTAAAGGCCTGCCCGGTGAATAGCGCTGACATCAAAGATTGCCCTGCGTGGTGTGAAATATCGGATGCCACTGTCCAAAGCATTGCCACGCCTGTTGTGGATCTTCCCCTGGGGGCGTCGGAGGATCGGGTGACCGGCGCGCTGGATATTGAAAAAGCGTTAACCAAGGGTGAGAAAGCCTTTCAACCCGGCCTATTTGCGCAAGCGAACCGGGGGTATCTTTATATTGATGAGGTGAATCTTCTTGAAGATCACATCGTCGATCTCTTGCTGGATGTGGCGCAATCGGGCGAAAATGTCGTGGAACGCGAGGGTCTTTCCATCCGCCATGCCGCGCGCTTTGTACTGGTTGGATCTGGCAATCCGGAAGAGGGCGAATTGCGCCCGCAATTGATGGATCGTTTTGGACTCTCGGTTGATGTGCTGTCCTCCACAAATATTGATGAAAGAATTGAAGTCATAAAGCGCCGCGACGCCTATGAGAATGACCATGAGGCCTTTATTGCGCATTGGCAGTCAGAAGATGCCAGCTTACGGGCGCGCATCGTGGCCGCACGGGCAGCTTTGGCAGATTTACAAACACCCGATAGCGCCCTGCGCCGCGTCGCGGAGCTTTGCATCGCCTTGGGTTCGGACGGCTTGCGCGGAGAGTTGACCCTCTTGAAAGCCGCGCGGGCCTTTGCGGCACTCTCTGGTGATGCGGCTGTCACAGATGAGCATATCCGCAAAACCGCCGTGCTGGCCCTGCGCCATAGGTTGCGCCGCGATCCTTTGGACGAGTCGGGCTCAAGCAGTCGGGTTGCGCGGACAGTCTCAGAAATCCTAGGCGATTGATATGACCCTGTGGGAGAGGGCGCAGCTGGCGATTACGCTCCTTGCGATAGACCCCCAAAGGCTTGGGGGATTGGTTGTTCGCGCCCGCGCTGGCGCAGCACAGGCGGAAATGCTGGCTGCTGTTCAATCGCTCGATATCCCCAAGGTTAAATTGCAGCATCACATGACGGTTGAGGTTCTCAACGGCGATATTGATTTGACTGCCTCTCTGGCGGGGCGCCAATTGGTGACGCGTAAAAGCATCTTTGACTGCGCACCGTCCGTGTTCGTTCTGCCCATGGCCGAGCGCAGCGCGCCGCAGTTCTCTGCGCGGATATGCCAGGCCATGGAGGCGGGTCTTGGGCATTCTCTGATCGCCTTGGATGAAGGCGTGGAAGAGGGGGATGGCCTTCCGGCGGCGATGACAGATCGCCTGGCGTTTCATGTCACCCTCGACGATTTGGCCTTGCAAGATTTATCATCCATCGCATTTCCCAGCTCTTTGAACGACAGGCGCGCGGCGGTCCGTGACGTGATATTGCCCGCTGACTTGATGACGCAGGCCGTGACCTTGGCCGCATCACTGGGCATTTCGAGCCTGCGGGCTCCGCTCTTAGTGGGATATGCGGCGCAAGCGCATGCTGCCTTGCACGACCGGTATCAGGTGACGGAAGAAGATTTAAAAGCGGCCGTAATGCTGGTTTACCCACATCGCGCCACGCGCTTGCCTGAGGATCCGGAGTCCGAGGCACACTCTGACGCAGCAAACCCACCTGAGGCACCTCAAGATCCAACGCAAACAATACCGCTCAATGATTTAATGATCGAAGCGGCCAAAGCTGTCCTGCCGCCAGATGTTTTGGCCCAGTTACAAAGCGTGGTGAAGCAACCTGCCTCTGGCTCGGGATCTGGAACGCGCCGCAAAGGAAATCACCGCGGGCGTCCCCTACCGGCCAGATTGGGCCCCAAAAACAGTGGGGCACGGGTGGATCTTGTGGCCAGCCTGCGGGCCGCAATTCCTTGGCAAACGCTTCGCAAGGCCGCAAATCCTGAGGCTGTGGGACCGATTTTCAAAGCTTCTGATCTGCGTCATAAACGCTATGAAATTGGGTCAGATCGCCTGCTTATTTTCACGGTGGATGCGTCAGGTTCCGCAGCCGTGGCCCGCTTGGCCGAGGCCAAGGGCGCCGTTGAACTTTTGCTTGGCGAGGCCTATTCGCGACGGGATCATGTGGCGCTTTACGCGTTCCGCGGAACGGGATCTGAGGCATTATTGCCTCCAACAAGATCCCTGGTGCAAACCAAAAAGCGGCTGGCTGCGCTTCCCGGTGGCGGGGCCACGCCTTTGGCCGCTGGGCTGGCGGCGGCCTTTCATCTTGCGTTGCAAGAACGGCGCAATGGTCTGACGCCAACAGTGGTTTTGCTCACTGATGGGCGTGCCAATGTGGCGCTTGATGGATCCAATGATCGCGCGCAAGCCGCCGCAGATGCGCTGATGGTGGCGCGAAAAATTGCGGAAGCGCAGATCCCGGCTTTGGTGATCGACACAACCATCCGGCCGGAGAAAACGCTGCAAACCTTGGCTGGGACCATGCGGGCAAACTACATTGCTTTGCCCCGCTCGGATGCAAAATCGGTCTCGGGTGCGGTCGCCTCTGCTTTGGCGCAGTCGTGATGAACTGGCAGCAGGCACAGCATTATTGGCCCTTTGCGCAATACTCACAGTTTACGCTGCAAAAACCGCATTTATGGCATATTCAAGATATCGGAACTGGCCCGGTGATCTTGCTCATTCACGGTGCTGGCAGCACAACCCACAGCTGGCACCATCTTGTGCCATTCTTAACGGACAGATACCGCGTGATTATGGTGGACTTGCCTGGACAAGGCTTTACCCGCCTGGGTGCACAGCAACGGTGCGGGTTAGATCCTATGGCCGAAGATTTAGCGCGCTGTTTGACGGCGCTTGATCTCGCGCCCAGGGTCATTATTGGCCATTCTGCGGGCGCCGCAATTGCGCTGCGCCTTGCGGAGCTTGCCAAGTTTGACTGTAAAGTGATCGGCATCAACGCTGCGCTTGATCACTTTCGCGGTGTCGCGGGCTTTTTATTTCCGCTCTTGGCAAAGGCCATCGCCAATATGCCGTTCTCAAGCAGTGTTCTGAGTAGAATTGCCGGTCATGACCAAACAGTCGATCGCATTCTAAAAGGCACCGGTTCAACTCTGGCGGCGGCGGATCTAGAATTTTATCAAGAGTTGATGCGCAGCCGCTCTCATATTGGCGCCACCCTGCAAATGATGGCGCAATGGGATCTTGAGCCGCTATTGGCGCGGTTGCCGACCCTTCAAACGGAGACCCATCTGATCGCCTCTTCCAATGATCTTGCCGTGCCCTGTTCAACCTCCCAAAGGGCGGCGGCTGTGTTGCCGAACGCAAAATATCACGCCCTGCCCAATCTTGGCCATCTGGCGCATGAAGAGGACGCTGCCACAGTTTTTGCTTGCATAGCGCCCCTGTTGGATTTCGGCGGCGCCTTTGTGAATTAGGGCCGGCAGGGCAATGCGCACCTGATCACAGTGATCAAATGGACGATGCAAATATCAAAAAAGCCTTAAAATTTCTTGAACGAAAGGAATTTATTGCATAGGGTTTCCGCTATGGGAAAGATTGATGTGACGAATTTAGATTTTGCACGGTTGGAGCCTCAGATCTTCGAAGCTGCGCGGTTGATGGAGATGCTGTCGCATCCTGCGCGGCTGCGAATTCTTTGCACGATGCTTGGCGGCGAGAAAAATGTACAGGATTTGGCGATGAGTGCGAGCCTGTCACAGCCGGCCATGTCGCATCATTTGCGCAAGCTGCGCGATTCCGAGCTGGTGAACACCCGGCGCGACAAGCAAACCATATATTATTCCCTGAAAGGCGCGCATGTGGCGGCCGTGCTGGAGGTCCTGCATGGCTTATATTGCAGCGAGCTTATTCTTTAGGGGGCGCAGTATCGGCAGATGTTTTCGCCGCGCTTGCGTCTGATTGGCTTAAGTCCTCCGGCTCTAAAAGCGGCGGGAGATCCTCAGCAGCCTGTGCCATATGACCGACGATCAAAGGCAGCATGTCTGGGCTCACCGCCTCGGACATTGGCGGGCGCTTCCAAGCGATGGCATCGATGGCTTCACAATTGAGACAGACTGGCTCCCAATCGTGATGCACATGCCCGCAGTTATCGCAAATCCACTGTGGGTCGCGCTGGGCGGAAATGGCTTGGGTCAAGAGCTGGCGCACAGATTGATCATCGGCCCCGTCGCCGCGTTCGATGGCCGCGAGAATGGTCAATGCGCGCATGGTGGGATCGGTCTTCGCAAGATTGCCCAGCGCCCGCCGGGCCGCATCAAAATCGGCCAGGGCGACGTAAAGTTCCGCCATGAGCATTTTCGCTTCCGGATGAGAGTCTGTGCCTTTGATAAACTGTGCAAAGCGCTTGAGCCGGGCGGCTGGGGCTTCATCCGGGACGAGGGCGGCAAAACCGGCCGCGAGGTCTGGATGGGGCGCCAATTGCCAGGCCGCGCGCAAAATGCGGCTTGCCTGTTTGACATTGTTTTGTTCCCGATGGCCTTCGGCAGCCAGTAGGGCGGCGGGCACCAAACCGGGGGCAAGCCTGTTGGCTTCAACCGCATAGGTTTGCGCCTCTTCCAACTTGCCCTCTGCGCGCAAATCACGGGCCTGGGAGAGGGCAAAAACCGCATCGCGGCGTTTGTGCACATCTTTCGGTAATGTCCCATGTTTCAGCTTGGCAGTCAGGGTTGCCCGAACCCCGCGCCAATCTTCTTGGCCTGCCTGCAGTTTGAGCAAGACATCCTGGGTTTCGCCATGCCGCGGCTTGAGCGCAAAGGCATGTTCAGCCAATTTCAGCGCCACCTCCGTGTCGCCGTCCTGCAAATGTTGTTGCAGCAGACCATAGGTGCCAACAAATCGGGTTTTGGGGTCTTTTAGCAATTTCTTATAGGTCGCTTTTGCGGTCTGCCGATCTCCATTGGCCACGGCGGCCTGTGCCACGATCAAATTGGTCAAATCGGGGCGATTCAGCAGGCGATCGGCCTTTTTTGCCTTCGCCATTGCGTCGCGGCCATCGCCACTGGCCAGAGCCATCAACCCATCGGAAAGAGCTTCAAACCCGCGGCGCTCACGATTGCGATCGAAATAGCGCGACAGGGCGGTTTCATCGCCATTGATAAACCGTAGAAGCGCAACCACCAAACCCAAGAGTTTGAGCATAAGCCAAAAGACCACCAGCAAGCCCAGTACCAATAGGGCAGCCTGCAGCGCGCCGAAGGACAATTCAAATCCAGCATATTGAATTGTGACGCCGCCTTGCGCCTCCATCAGGCGACCCGCGGCAAAGCTGACGAGCATCACCATGGCCACGAAACTTAGGATTTTAATGAGGGACCAAAGCATTCTATTTTCCTCAATTGCCGCTTAGGGCGCTGGACAGTTCCGCAAGCGCAGCTTGCACCGCTTGGCGGTCTTGCGCAGCGGCGATCCAATCTTGCAAGTGATCTTGGCCAATTTGCGGCAGGGCAGACAGCTCTGAGAGAGCTGCATTGAGATCCCCCTTGGTCACGGAAGCTTGCGCGCGCGAAATCACAGCCTCCGCTGAATTGCCCGGCTGCGGTTCTAAAGATCGGACGCCAAACTGGGCTTTCAAAAAGGCGAGAAGGCGGTTCTCTCCGGTCTGAGGCCCCTCGGCCAGACGTATCGCCTTCAAAGCGGCCCGCGCGGCGGGCGAAAACCCATCTTGCAAACTTCCCAATTGAGCCACGCCATCCTTGGCATGGGCCGCTAAGGCCTCGGGGAGGTCAATCTCTGTTGTGGCGACCAAATCGGAGAGGGCCGCCTCATAACCTGCACCATTTTCGGCAGCAGCTCTGATGGCGTTGAGCGCGGCGGTGATGGTGCCTGTCCGCGCGCGGGCCTTGGTGGCTTTTTGCAGCTCTTCAGCTTTGGTTTTTGTCTGTTCTATCTGTGCGCGTGCCGATTGCGCGACCTGTGCCATCTCGCTGCGCAGTTGCGCCAGCTCGCGTTCGTAGGCTTCGATCGCTTGGGGAGAGACGCTTTGCGCCAATGGTTGCTTTTCCACCTCCGCTATTCGCAGGGCAAGCGCTTGCAGCTCTGCCTCAATCTTCGCTTGCCTCTGGTCGATGTCACCGCGTAGCGCTTCCAGCGCCTCGCTTATGGCAAAGAGCCTGTCCGTGTGATCTACTGGTGCGGGTTTGGCTTCGATCTGTTTAATCTGTGCCCCTTGCTCCGCCAGCTGCTCTGCCAGACTGTCTTGCACCGACAGGATGGGTGCCAGCGGATCTGAGGGGTTGAGATAGGCGGGCAGGACGGCGGCGCCAAAGCCAAGCCCACCGGCCAAAATCCCACCGGCCACAAAGGGCCATATGACTTGAAATCGCGCGTTGCCGGGGGTGCCAAGCGCCTTCTCAGGCTCCGGCGGCGCGGAGACTGGGTCCGTTGGCTCCACCAGTTGAGCATCCTCAATGGGCTGCTTGGGTGCGTCTGTGGACTTTTTATTGGACACGATTTTTACCTTTTGTCTTTCGCCCTGTTTCAAACCTATCCGCCCGGGCAAAATCTCTCAACCACTCTTCACATCCATGAGCGGTGTTATGACTGCAGCCATGGCGTGGCGGTTGGGTTGAGCGGCAGGGATGACCTGACCAAAGCCAGCCTCATGGCACAGCGCGGCGATGGCGGGGCTCAGCGCCACGGCCCAATGTGGGCGCCAATCTAACGCCAGCTTTCCCAGAAGCTTTGCGCTGCGGGCTGAGAAAATTGGCAGAATAACGGGCGCGGATCGACGCAAACTCTCATGGGTTTCTGCCTGTAGAGGACGCGCGATTTGCTCATAGACAATCACATTTTCAACCCGCAACGGGGTGCTGCGAAAATGCTCCGCCAGGTCGACGGTCGTATGGGTGCCCCTTAGATGCAGCAGCGGTCCCTCTTGGCAGGCGATCGGCAGGGCATCGCAGAGCGCTTTGGCGGTATCGGCCAAATGGTAGGCGTTCAATCCCAGAGCGCGCGCGGCCTGGCTGGTGGACTGCCCAACACAATAGCAGGGCAACCGCGACCCCCGGAGAGCTCCGGGAAGAAATGACAGCGCATTGGCGGAGGTGATGATCAACCCCTTGCAGGCCGAGATGTCACAGGAAGCCTCGACCGGAGCAATCTGCAAGATGGGGTCAATTATGATGTGATCGGGCTGCACACCCTGTGCGATGAGCTCATCGGCAAAATGACGAGCCTGGTCTTGAGGGCGTGTGAGCAATATATTGGGCAATCGTCCACCGTAGGATTGAGCAGGAACTGCAAGGATGTTAGGCCTTGGGACAAATTTGCGCAACAGGGGCCGAACAATGAGCAAATCAAAGGACGCGTCATGACGGTGTGTATTCTGGGTGCCGGCGCCTTTGGTACGGCACTGGCGGTTGCCCTGTCGGATCGCCATGACGTGCGCCTTTGGGGGCGCGAGGGCGCGGCGCTCCGTGCGATGGCGCAGAGCCGCAGATCACCTCGGTTGCCCGATGTCACCTTGGGTGACAGGGTCACAGTGACTGCTGATGCCAAAACCGCCTTGCAGGGCGCGGACTTCATCTTGAGCGCCATTCCATTGCAAGCCACCCATGCGGCCTTGAGCGAATTGGTGCCTTTGTTTGCCGGTCAGCCTTTGATTGGGTGCAGTAAGGGGGTGGATCTGACGACCGGTCTGGGTGGCTATTCGGTGTTGCGATCCGTTTATAAGCAGGGCCCTTCGGGCTTGCTGACGGGTCCAAGCTTTGCGGTAGATATAGCGGGCGGCTTGCCAACGGCCTTGACCCTTGCTGCCGAGGCCCAAGAGGATGTCAGCGCGTGGCAGGCGGCTTTGTCCACAGAAACATTGCGGCTATATACCTCAAGTGATCCCGTTGGGGCTGAGCTCGGCGGGGCGTTGAAAAATGTCATTGCCATCGCCTGTGGTGCCACTATTGGTGCAGGGCTTGGGCAGAGTGCTCGGGCGGCGTTGATCACCCGTGGACAGGCCGAAATCATACGCTATGCGGTGAAACTTGGCGCGCAACCAGAAACTTTGGCGGGTCTGTCCGGCTTTGGTGACCTTTGCCTCACTTGTACATCTTCGAAATCAAGAAACTATCAATTTGGTCTGGCCCTTGGGCAGGGACAGGTTTTTGATAACGCTGTCACCGTAGAAGGCAGGGCCACAGCTTTGGCCCTATTGCCGATCATGGAGCGGCTTGAGATTGATATGCCGATTACAAAAGCAGTTGCGGGCCTATGTTCGGGTACGATAACTGTATCGCAAGCCTTGGCAGCCCTCATGGCGCGACCCCTCAGAAAGGAAATATAATGCGTATTGCTGTTATCACCCGCGACAAACCAGGACATTTGCACCTGCGTGTGGAGACGCGCGACGCGCATTTGGCCTATATCAAGGAAACTGGCCTTGTTGAAATGGCGGGTCCGTTTTTGGATGACGCCGAGCAAATGTGCGGCTCGCTGATTGTTCTGGAGGTGGAAAATATGGCCGCAGCGCAGGCTTGGGCCGAAAATGATCCATATAACAAGGCTGGATTGTTCGAAACTGTGACCCTGAGCCAGTGGAAGAAAGTCATCGGCTGATGGCCTATTGGTTGTTCAAATCGGAGCCAGCCACCTGGTCCTGGGCAGATCAACAGGCGAAAGGGATGGCCGGAGAAGAATGGGACGGCGTGCGCAATTATCAGGCACGCAATAACATGCGCGCGATGCAGCTGGGCGATCAGGCGTTTTTCTACCATTCGCAAAGTGAGAAGGCGATTGTCGGCATTGTGGAGGTCTGCGCGCTGTCGCATCAAGACAGTCAAACCGAGGATCCACGGTGGGATTGTGTTGATATCCGCGCCGTCAGATCCTTGGCCAAACCTGTCACCTTGCACATGTGTAAAGAAGATCCTCGATTGGCGGAGATGGCTTTGGTGAACTATACAAGGCTTTCGGTGCAACCGGTTCGCGCGGAAGAATGGGACATTATTCTTGAGCTGTCGGAGCAATGAGCGGCGCGCCTGTCGCGACGCTTTACATAGAATTTTTACTTTTTTAACATAGGTCTATTCTTATTCGGAGGCATATTATGGAAATTTTCAATGTTTTGGCGGCGGCGGCCGCTTCGTTTCTCTTTGGTGCTCTTTGGTACATGGTTTTATCTCGCCCATGGATGCGCGCGTCTGGCGTGGCGCAGGGGGCAGATGGCAAGCCGTTGAATGCTTCAAACCCACGCCCCTATATTCTGAGCGCGATCTCAGCGGTTCTGGTCGCAGGGATGATGCGCCATGTGCTCGCGGCCAGTGGGGTGACTGCCATCTCTGGCGGTGCCATTGCCGGGTTTGGCATTGGGGCGTTTTTGATTGTGCCTTGGATGATGATGAACAATGAATTTGCCGGCAAGCCGTTTCAATTGACTGTCATTGACGGCGGCTATGCGGTGATCGGATGCACCCTCATGGGCGCGGTTTTGATGGCGTTTTAATCCCAAGCCTGGAGCGGCGACAGCGGTGCAAATTATGCAAGCCTAGACCTTGATCTTTGGGGAGCAAACCTCATATGCAAAGGGCATGCAATGAGGAGCGCCCCAGATGACCAGAACCCTAACTCGAATTCAGGAGTTCCTCAAGTTGGAAGCCAGCGCCGGTTTGGTGCTGATGGCCATGGCGCTCCTGGCCATGCTCTTTGCCAACACCAGCCTTTCTTCGATCTATTCTGGAATATTGGACACCAATGTTCGAATCGGGATCGCCAGTTTTGAGATCTCAAAACCGGCATTATTGTGGATCAATGACGGGCTCATGGCGATTTTCTTCTTCCTCGTTGGATTGGAGATCAAACGTGAAGTGCTCGCCGGCGAGCTGTCGAGTTTTGATAAGGCGGCCCTGCCCATTATTGCGGCGCTGGGCGGAATGGCTGTGCCGGGTTTGGTCTATTATTTCATCAACTCAGGATCCCCTGAAACCCTTGTGGGATGGGCTATTCCAACGGCAACAGATATTGCTTTTGCGCTCGGAATCTTGGCTTTGGTCGGCAGTCGCGCGCCTTTGGCGTTGAAAGTCTTCCTCTTGGCTGTGGCCATTATCGACGATCTCGGCGCAATTGTCATTATTGCGGTATTTTATACCTCAGATCTGTCCACCAATGCGCTGACTCTTGCTCTGCTTGGGTTTGCTATAGCTGTCGGATTGAACCGCGCCGGGGTGAAACGCGCGGCGCCCTATGTTTTGATTGGCGTCTTAATGTGGGTTTTTGTTTTGAAATCTGGCGTGCATGCGACCCTGGCGGGAGTGATGATCGCCTTAACCGTTCCGATGAAGCGCGAGGATGGTGACCACTCCTTGCTCCACCATCTTGAGCATGCGTTGCACCCTTGGGTTGCCTATATGATTTTGCCTATTTTTGCATTTGCCAATGCAGGGGTCACACTCACGGGCTTGACCTGGGCCGATTTTGCACAGCCCTTGACCCTGGGTATTGCTGCTGGGCTGTTCATCGGAAAACAGATTGGCGTCATGGGCGCGACAGTTCTTGCGGTCAAAACTGGCTTTGCGCGGCTGCCAGAAGGTGTCAATTGGCGGCATATTTACGGCATTGCTGCGCTGACAGGGGTAGGTTTCACCATGAGCCTCTTCATTGGATCTCTGGCCTTCGGCGCGGATGACAAGATGAACGGCGTGCGCTTGGGTGTTTTGCTGGGATCTGTGGTTTCGGGCCTATTTGGCTATGCGATCTTAAGAACTGCGCCGCCAAAAACGTCGCTTGCAGAAGACAGCCCTGCTGGGGGCTAAGACGCTTAACATTGCATTTGATTTTGACGTCATAGCTTGCCCCGATGTCGTGGTATGTTTCGATTTCTTTCTTAACCAGAGGCCTTGTATTTAAAATAGCGCCGTGGGGCCTGCCCTTCGTCGATCAATGCGCCTGACAGGATATGATTGACGCAGACAGCCCCCTTCATATACAAAATCGATGAAAATTACTGAGATACTTTTTTATTGTGTAAAAAAAGTATTACTCTTTGCGGCAAAAATATTTGTGACGGGATGGTTAATAGCTCATGCATTGACGACTGGTTGAACGACCAACCGCGATTTCAGGGAGGAAAACATGAAATCTCTATTTAACACAGTTGCTGCTGTTGCAGTTGCAACAACAGGGGCCACAGCCGTCTCTGCCCAAGATCTTACAATTGCGATCGTGAACAACGGTCACATGATCAACATGCAAAAAGTTGCTGAGGCATACACAGCCGAAACCGGCGTAAACCTGAACTGGGTATCTTTGGAAGAAGGCGTTCTGCGCGAGCAGGTGACTTCCGATACGGCCACAGGTGGCGGTCAATACGACATCATCAACATCGGCATGCAAGAAGCTCCGATCTGGGGTGCTGCTGGTTGGATCGAGCCGCTTAACTTTGGTGCCGACTATGACCTCGACGACATGTTGCCAGCAATGCGCAATGGCTTGTCACACAACGGCACATTGTATGCCGCGCCATTTTATGGTGAATCTTCAATGGTTATGTACCGCAAAGATTTGACAGATGCCGCTGGCGTTGTCGTGCGTGACAACGACTCATGGGCAAATATTAAAGGCGCTGCAATGGCGATGCACGACCCAGACAATGGCGTTTACGGTGCTTGTTTGCGCGGTAAGCCCGGTTGGGGCGACAACATGGCGTTCATCACCACTGTTGTGAACTCTTTCGGTGGTGCTTGGTTTGATGCGGACATGCGTCCTGCTTTGGACTCTGCTGCATGGAACGAAGCTATCAACTTCTACGTTGATCTGCTTGGCAACTACGGACCTCCAGGCTCCGAAGGTAACTCTTTCAACGAGATCCTGGCTCTGTACAACGAAGGCAAGTGTGGCATGTGGATTGACGCCACAATCGCGGCATCTTTCTTGAAAGTTGACGGCGTTGCATATGCGCAATCTCCAAATGCTGGTAACCCAGTGGGTGCAAACTGGTTGTGGGCATGGGCAATGGCTGTTCCTACAGGTTCACCAAACTCAGAAGCAGCACATGCGTTTATCGAGTGGGCGACGTCTAAAGCATACATCCAAGCTGTAGCAAACCACCCAGATTTTGGCTGGGCCTCCGTTCCAACAGGTACACGTGCTTCCACATATGCTTACCCTGAGTTCCAGGCCGTTGCAGGATTTGCAGCAGCTGAAATGGCAGCGATTGAATCGGCAGCTCCGGCTGCGACAGATCTGAAGCCATACGTTGGTGTTCAGTTTGCGGCGATCCCTGAATTCCCAGAAGTGGGCTCAGCGGTTGCGCAAGAAATGGCTGCTGCATTGTCTGGTGCGAAATCAGTGGAAGACGCTCTGGCTTCGGCTCAAGCGGCAGCTGTCGCCATCATGGATGAAGCGGGCTACTAATCGGTTCCTTCCGATGAAAGGGGAGGCGGTGTGCCTAGCATGCCGCCTCCCCTGACGCTTCTACTCTACCAAAGTATTAAAACAAATCCCAACATCCAAGGATTCCCCTCCCATGGCCAACCGCACGCTTCCAAGATTGTTGCAAGCACCCGCAGTTATAATGCTGCTGTTGTGGATGCTGGTACCATTGGGAATGACACTGTTTTTTTCGTTCATTCGTTACGTTCTGAATAGCCTGCGCCGGCCAGAATGGACCACCCCTTCCATCGAGAATTGGCGCGGCTTGGGAAACTATAAGTATGTGCTTGATGCCAAAGATTTTTGGTTCGCAATACAAAATAGTGTTTTCATCGTTGTCAGTATTTTGATCTTCACCGTAATTTTCGGTTTGTTGATCGCCGTATTGGTGAACCGCAGCTTCCCCGGACGGGGCATTGTGCGCGTTTTGCTGATTTCACCGTTTTTCGTGATGCCCGCCGTGAACGCGGTGCTCTGGATCAATATGATCTTGGACCCGGTCTTGGGGCTCAATGGTCTGGCTGTCGCGGGGATCAATGACCTGGTCGTTAGTCTGCGAGAATTTCCGCTCATTGGGCCATTTTTCTCTATGTGGCCAGAGCTTGAACCCATATCATTCCGTGCCAGCCAGACGTCTGCCTATGCTGTGATCATGATGGTCACATGGCAGTGGACGCCCTTTGCGGTTCTCATTTTCATGACCTCTTTGCAGTCTGAAGATGAATCGCAAAAAGAGGCGGCCATGCTTGATGGTGCCAGCCCCTGGTCGCAGTTCATCAATCTAACCGTGCCGCATTTGGCCCGCCCCATTGCCATTGTGGTGATGATCCAATCGATTTTTCACCTATCGCTCTATGCCGAAATTGAGATTGTCAGCCGCGGCAATGGCAACAAAAACTTGCCGTATTTGATTGGTGAATTCACGTCCAACAATATTGGTGCTGCAAGTGCCACGGGCATTTTCGCCGTAATTCTCGCCAATATCATCGCAATATTCTTGTTGCGCATGGTTGGCAAAAGCTTGATGGATTAGGACACAGACAATGGCTGCAGTTGCACAAACCACTCCCTTAAGCAGACTCCTTTGGCCGACTTTGGCTTGGATCATTGCATTGATCTTTTTCTTTCCGATCTTTTGGTTGGTGTTCACCAGCTTTAAGACCGATGCCGATGCGGTAAAGCCAGAGCATTTATTCTTCTTTACGCCGACTTTGGAAAATTACGCGAATATGACAGAAAACTATGATTATTGGCGCTTTGCGATCAATTCGGTCATCACTGCCACATTCGCCACGGCCTTCGCCCTGGTGGTTGGCGTGCCGGCGGCCTATGCGATGGCTTTCGATCCAAGCCGCCACACCAAGGATATTTTGGTCTGGATGCTGTCAACCAAGATGCTCCCCGCTGCTGCGGTTCTCTATCCCATGACGTTTTTGACCAAGAATATGCTCGGTCTTTTTGACACGCATTTTCTGATTATCGTGGTGCTTTGTTTGATTAACCTGCCAATCGTGATCTGGATGTTGTTTACCTATTTCAAAGAAATTCCCAAAGATATCATCGAAGCGGGCAAAATGGATGGGGTGAGCACTTGGGGCGAGATTAAGGATATTTTGATCCCTCTGGCCTGGGGCGGCATTGCCTCAACCGCGCTTTTGACGTTCATCTTTTGTTGGAATGAGGCCTATTGGACCGTACGTCTTACAACTATTGATGCAGCCACCTTGTCAAAACTCATTGAAGGCAACCGTGCGCCTGAAGGCTTGTTCTTTGGCCGCCTCTCGGCTGTATCGACGGCGGCTGTTGGGCCAATCGTCGTTTTAGGTTGGTTTTGCCAAAAACAATTGGTCCAGGGTCTTACCTTTGGGGCGGTTAAATAATGCCCCGAGCTTTGGTCATCATATCTTTGCTGGCAGCAGACCGTAACGGCGGGCTGGGGTAAGCCATGTCTATTATCCAGCCGGAAATTGAGTTTGTTGACAGATCCACAAGGAGCATCCGCTACCTTGAGCATGGCCTGCCGACGGATTTGTGCCGCTGGCACAGCCATGAAGAATATGAGCTGCATTTCATCGCAGAAACCCGTGGCAAGGCCTTTGTGGGCGATTATATCGGTGATTTCGGACCGGGCGCGCTCTATCTCACCGGCCCGAATTTGCCGCATAATTGGGTGACGGATGATGTCTGGACGCGCGAGGTGAAGATCCGCGACATGTTGGTTCAGTTCAATCAATCCAGCTTTGATGCATTGAAAATGGCCTTTCCTGAATTTGCCGATATGCAGCGCATGTTGACCCTATCGCAATCTGGCATTGAGTTTGTTGGGTTTAACCCGACTTTCGCACGCGGCCATATGGAAGCCATTCGTGATGCCCGGGGGCCAGAGCGGATCGTGGCATTTTTGCGCCTGATGGTGCGGGTGAATGAACATGCTGAAAAGAAGGTGCTTTCAGTCAGTAAAATGGTTCAAACGGATGGCAACGGGAAACAGGCGCGTATCGGTGAGGTTATCGACTTTGTCGTGAATAATTTTGCGGAAGATATCTCCGTTGAGCGCGCTGCTGCAATTGCGCGCATGTCTCCCGCGGCGTTTTCGCGTAATTTTCAAGCGACCACAGGTCATAAATTCGTCGAATTTGTGACTCGGATTAGAATTGGGCAGGCTTGCGGTATGCTCTATGCCACCGATGCACAGGTCTCGTCGATTTGCTTCGATGTGGGATTTCAAAACCTGGCGAACTTCAATCGCCATTTCTTAAAGATGAAGCACATGACCCCCACAGAATATCGTCAAACTGCGCAAGCTGAACTGGCCCCCAATTTAGGAGTTGTCTCATGAACCGATTGTCTTCTCCGGCCTTATTCGAGACAGGTTATGACCGCTCAGATTGCGAAATCGGCATTGTGCATTTGGGTTTTGGCGCCTTTCATCGGGCCCATCAGGCACTTTATGTCGATGATTACATGGATCAAACGGGGGATCTGCGGTGGGGCATCGCGGCGGTCAATCTGCGTGCTGCGGAATCGGCCAATTTTGCCGGTCTTAAAGAGGCAAGCCGTGGCTATGTGCTGAAATCCATGTCCAGCAGTGGCGATGTAGATTTCCGCCGCGTGCGGTCGCATGTGAAATTCTCTGACTGGGCCGAGACTGCCGAGGAAGCCGAAGCGCTTCTGGCGCGTCCATCGGTGCATATGGTGACGATCACCGTGACTGAAAGTGGCTATTATATGGACGAGACCGGGGCGTTAAACCCTGAAGATCCCAGCATAGTGGCAGAGTTAGGCGGCGGTGCACCGCGCACCATCTATGCGTATTTGACCCGCGCTTTGACCCGCAGGCAAGCCGCCGGTGTGGGCGGGATTTCGATTTTATGCTGTGACAATATTCGGCGAAATGGCAAAATGTTACAGCGCAACCTCTTTGCCTATCTTGATTTGATTGGAGCGAAGGATCTTGCCCAATGGGTGCGCAGCTGCGTCACATTTCCTTGCTCCATGGTTGATCGGATCACTCCGCGCAGTACACAGGCTTTGCACAGCGAAGTGGAGGCCCTCTTTGGACCCGACCCTTTTGCACCGGTGATGGCTGAAGATTTCACGCAATGGGTGGTGGACGATCATTTCGCTGCCGCGCGGCCGGATCTCACGCAGGTGGGCGTCACCTTCACTAAGAATGTGGATCCCTATGAAGAAGCAAAAATTCGCATCCTCAATGGGGGTCACACTTGCTTGGCGTATTTGGGCGCTTTGGCCGGACATCACACTTTTGATCAGGCGATGGCGGATCCGGAGCTTTTTGCGCATTTTGAAGAATTTGAACGCGGCGAAGTATTGCCCGCATTGGTCGAGGCGCTGCCATTCGACAAAAACCTCTATCTTGATCAAATCATCATGCGGTTCAAAAATGCGTCCATCGGGGACACGGTTGAGCGGATCTGTGCGGATGGGTATCTGAAATTCCCAATCTTCATTCATCCAACCCTTGCGGGATGCCTGAAACAGGGAATTTTGCCGCGCGCTGGTCTGCGCGCAATCGCGAGCTGGTATGTCTTTTGTAATCATATCGAGGCTGGAACTCTGCCAATCGCATATGGGGAACCCTATTGGGACAATCTGCGCGAGCTGTTGCAGGCGGGCCAAGTCGATCGGTTTGCGCGATCCGCTTCGCTTTGGGGCACCCTGCCGCAAGACCACCCGGAATTTACGCCAGCGTTGATCGCTGCAATCACAGAAATGGAAAGAAAATGGCCAGTCTAAAAATTCGTGACGTGAAAAAATCTTATGGTGATCTTCAGGTCATGCATGGGGTGGACTTGGATGTTGAAGAAGGTGAATTTGTTGTCTTCGTTGGGCCGTCCGGCTGTGGCAAGTCGACTTTGCTGCGGATGATTGCGGGGCTGGAAGAAGTCACTTCCGGTGAAATTTCCATTGGCGATAAAGTTGTAAATGAAGTGGCGCCGGCCAAGCGTGGCGTGGCGATGGTGTTCCAATCCTACGCGCTCTATCCACATATGACCGTGTTCAACAATATGGCGTTTGGTCTCAAACAGGCGAAAACGCCGCCAAAAGAGATTGATCGTCGGGTGCGTGAAGCCGCCGAAGTGCTGCAGATCACCGATTATCTCGACCGCAGCCCGCGCAACTTATCGGGCGGGCAGCGTCAGCGCGTGGCGATTGGCCGGGCAATTGTTCGCGATCCCGAAGTGTTTTTGTTTGACGAGCCCCTGTCCAATCTCGATGCCGCTTTGCGCGTGCAGACCCGTTTGGAAATTGCCCGTTTGCATGAGCGGTTAAAGTCCACAATGATCTATGTCACCCATGATCAGGTTGAGGCTATGACGCTCGCCGACAAAATTGTCGTCATGCGTGCGGGCCGGGTGGAGCAGATTGGCTCTCCAATTGATCTCTATCGCAACCCCACCAATGCTTTTGTGGCGCAATTTATCGGCAGTCCGAAGATGAATTTTTTCACTCAGGCTGATTTGGCCAAAAACGGCAGCAAGTCTTTGCCAGCTGCGGCCAGTGGTGCACATATTGGTATTCGCCCAGAGCATCTGACAGGCTGCATGGAAGCCAAGGCCCTTGTTGGTGGTACATTGGATCTGGTGGAGCAATTGGGCGAATATGCTTTGGTTCATTTGGTGAGTGCCTCTGGCGAGGCCTTCATTGTGAAAATGGAGCATCCGCCAAAAACTGCAAAAGGTGAGACCATGTGGTTTACGGCGCAAAGCGATGCTCTGCACCTATTTGATCAAAGCTCAGGTCTGCGCATCGAGGCCAATAGCTCGTCCAGCTAATATTGGCTCAGGGTTAAAAGCTCTAAGCCTGCGCCAAAAGATCCTCAACGCGGGCAATCTTACTGTCTTTGTCATAGCCATCAAAATAGACTGAACTCATGATTTGCGGCGGGCCGAAGAAGAAGCGCTCATAAAGCGCTTGGCGATTGCCAAAGCCAGAGACGGCGATGTCATGTGCCAGGCGATACAGGCCAACGCGGTCGCGGCTGTCCATATGGGTCAGTTGGAAATATTTTTCCACGTCGCCTGCCATGGCATTGCTGAAATCCGCCTCGGTTGGCGTCGCCATAAGGGAGGAGGAGCCTAAGAGTTGCAGGATCTCCACCATCCGCGGGTACATTTTGGGAAAGAGATTGCGCGAGGCGTCTAAAGGGCCGCGCAGCGGAATGAAATTGCCCCATTGATCCTCATGCGCCTGTTGTTCTGCCGAAAAGAGCAGGGCGCGCACGGTTTCGGCCATCAACATCACTTCAGCAATCATGCCCTTGGTGGCCAAATCCTTATCGCGGCCCGTCGCCTTGGCAATGGCGCACATGACGCCGACCATGAACTCCGCCTTGGCCAGCTTTCCACAGGCCACTTGATGCGCCATATGCACCACCGCATTGGTTTGGGCGAAGGCTTGGTTGCATAGGTTTGGTTCACCATACATGAACACCCGCTCCCAGGGGACCAAGACATTGTCAAAAATGACCACCGCATCCATCTCCTCATAGCGCGACGATAGGGGCGCATCGAAATGGGATTTGCCATGGTCATAGCTGTCCCGGCAGATCATCTTGAGACCCGGTGTGGCGATGGGAATGGCAAAGGCGAAGGCAAAGGGAATATTGCTGTCATCGGCCCGCAACAGCGTTGAGGGGAAGACTTCGATCTCATCAGATAATGGCCCCAAAGTGGCCAAAAGCCTTGCGCCTTTCACGATGATCCCAGCATCGGTTTCTTTAACCACATGCAATGCAACCTCTTCGTCGAATTTACCGCTGGTGGCCTGCGCATGTGAGACAGAGGGGTTCACCAAAGTATGGGTTAACACCCGATCATTCAGCCTGACTTCATCATAGAACCGGGTCATATTTTGTACGAAATCTGCCTGTCCCTTGCTGCCCTGTGCTAGAAATCCTGGGGCATGGGCAAAGGCCATAACGGAGGCGTTCTTGTAATCTGGAGTGCGGCCAAACATGCCATTGGACCATGTAGCCCATTCATAAAAGGCGCGGCCGCGTTGCACCACATCGGCCTTGGACTTGGGCACCATATGGGAGATGGCGCAGCGAATGCCCTGGGCGTCCTCATAGGTCACGATATCGCGGTAGGCCGCTTCATGTTGCCGATCCAAAAAGCCCGCCAAAGAGGCCGCACCGCCGCCCATGCCCGGCTCCGCTGTCACATCCTTGACCCGCGCCCCGCGCGTCCAAATTTCACGATCATCGCGCAGCCCCTCAAGATATTGCGCTCCGGTTCTGATTCCAGCGTTTTTCATGCCAAATTCCGTTTCTCTGTAGATTCCGATAATTTTTCCAAAATTCGATTAAATTCGGCCCATTCAGCCGCTGTCACGCGCTGCATGAAATCGTCATGAATGCGGTCCACCATGGGCATCATATGCTCCATCAAGGCGCGCCCCTTTTGGGTGGGGATGATGTGGACATGTCGGCGATCTTCGGTCGAGCGCAGGCGCCCAATGAGGTTTTTCTTCTCGAGCCGATCTAGAATTCCGACCAATGAGGGCGGGGGCAAGAGGGTGATCTGTGAGATTTGCGCTGAGGTCAGATGCTGTTTTTCCCAAAGCGCGCG
>JADHLF010000002.1 GCA_016780825.1 Planktomarina sp.
GCCAAGATCACCAGACCGGTGACCAGAGGTGGGAACATGAAGCGGAGCTTCTGGATCACGCTGCCCAAAGAGAAGTGGATGATGCCGGCAATTAAACAGGCGGTCAGGGCGACACTCAAGCCTTGGGTTGCGGCCACACCGGCCAAAACACCTACAAAAGCAAAGCTGGTGCCCTGCATGATGGGCAAACGCGCGCCAATGGGGCCCATGCCAACCGTTTGAAACAGAGTTGCCACACCAGCAAAGAGCATGGCCATTTGGATGAGGTAGACTTGCTCTGCACCGCCAAAGGCCAGGCCTGCGGCCCCGGCGACGATAATGGACGGAGTCACGTTGGAGGCAAACATCGCCAGCACGTGTTGCAATCCCAATGGGATAGCCTGCCCCATTGGGGGCGTGGCGTTTGGATCGCCATAGTTGATATCAGACATTTCTTTTCCCTTCGTTGTGAGTATTGGCGCCTGCCAATATCGGTCCTTATTTTTAATTTTCCGTGTCTTGTACAACATGACCGGCCACGCCCCTGGACCCTTGGGCCGTGATGTCTGCAGTTTATCCACTTTTTTTTCCCGAGGTCAAAACAACTTTGGCACAATGGCAGTATTCCTTGGAAGGGTGGGCGCGCGCGTTTGGGGTTGGGCAAATTAATGCGCAAATCGCTCGATGCGCCGGTCGTCTTTAATCAATTGTTAGGACTTTTCGGGTCATAGAGCTTTTATTAACTATAGGGGGATACCATGAGCAGCTTACAACAGAATGCCTCCTTTTTGACATTTTCGGGCGAATTGACCTCTTCTGGCGCGGTACGATTGCTTTCGGTGATGTTACAGGCGCCAGGGCATCGCTTAACGCTGGAAGCCAATGGCGGCGGCGACTGGTTGCGCAAAGACCTCGCCGAATTGGGCGAGGAGCTGTTGCGCGCCGCGCAGCGTCGCCCGGTGCGGCGCGATTGGTTCCTCTATGACCTGCCAGGCTTGCGGCTTGAAGATTTTCAACCCGATGTCGATGCCGCGACTCACCCGCAAGTCACCTTGCGACTCACCCGTGGCGGGGTTCAGCAATTGGTGGCCAAACCCAACGCAGAGAGTGCTGCGGCAGCTTTAGAAGATGTTGTCCTGCCACTGCGCAACCTTTCGGCCTATCTTCACGCGATGGGAGATCGGGCGGTTCCCCAGCTTGGCGCACAGGCTTCCAAAATGACGGCGCGTCAGATTGATGAATTTTTATTGGCCTTTGGCGGGCGCATTTTAGAAGCTGAACCAGAAGAGGTGTTGCCTTTGCACCGCCATTGGCGACATGGCTAGACGCAAAATATGACCCCTTTCGGGGGCAATGGCGCAATTGCAAAGGTTGATGTCGCACAAGCCCTTGCCAATGCGCTGCGATAAATTACCCTCACGGCATGTATATAGATGCTCTCCAATATATCGCCCCCAGTCGCTCTGTTTTCGAACAAATGCGCGCTGGGCGCCTGTCGGCCGTGCATGTGACGGTTGGATACCACGAAGATTTTCTTGGGGTGGTGCAAAACTTGCAGGTTTGGAACCGTTGGTTCGAGGAATGCGGCGATCTGATTGCCCGCGCTGTAAGCTGCGATGAGATCCGGGCGGCCAATGCTGCGGGCAAAACTGCTATTTTATTCGGTCTCCAAAATCCTTTGGCGATTGGGGCGGATATTGGCCGTGTTGAAATCCTCGCGCAATTGGGCATTCGCTTTTGCCAGATCACCTATAATCAGCAATCCCTTCTTGGCGCGGGCTGTTTCGAAACCCATGACAGCGGCCTCACCTCCTTTGGCCGAGAAGTTGTCAACGAGATGAACCGCGTGGGCATGGTTATTGATCTGTCCCATGCGGGTCACCAAACAGCGATGGATGTGGTGGACTACTCTTCGCGCCCCGTCACTGTGACCCATGCCAATCCAGATGCTTGGCATCCCGCGCCGCGCAACCTGCATCATGATTTGTTGCAAGCCTTGTCGGAGCGCGGCGGTATGGTCGGCTTTTCACTTTACCCGCATCATCTGCGCGGCGGCAGCGATTGCACCATGGCTGACTTCGCGGAGATGGCGCAGGAGATGCTGCACCGTTATGGGGCTGGGATGTTTGGAATTGGCTCGGATCTGTGCCAAAATCAACCCGATAGCGTGGTCAATTGGATGCGCAATGGTCATTGGCGCAAACATCCCGCACCGCCTGTCGCCTTTCCTGTCTGCCCAAGTTGGTTTGGCGACAATCGTGATTTCCCTGGCCTGGCGTCCGGGCTGTTGGCGGCCGGGATGACACAGGCAGATGTCGCAGGCCTTTTGGGGGGGAATTGGATGAGATTTTGGCAAGAGGCATTTGTAAAGCCATGAAAGATGTCACGATAGACCAGCGCGATTTGCGCCCGGCCGATGAGGTGATGCGCTTGAGGCGCATGGGGTCCATGTTTCCCTCGCGCCTGTCCTTTCTGCGCAGCTTGACCCGCCGTCTGATTGCGGATGGCAGCCGGGTGAGCCGGCCGCATTGGCAGATTGACGGCGATGGCTATGGGACGGCGGTTTATACGGTGACATTGGGCGGGCACCGCTATTCGCTCTTTGCCATCACCCAGCCGCTTGACCCAGAAATGCGCACTGACCGGGTTATTGCTGAGGCTTGGGATGCGGCCTTTGTTCTGTATGATGGGGTGCCGGATGCCGCCGAGATTGCCCGCCTGTCAAGCCAGGCCCCGCTGCAAGAGGCGGGACGGTTCACGCAAAAAGATCTCTGCCTGTCGCGGGCCAATAAATCTGTCCGCTTGTTTGAACAGATTGCCAGCGCCTTGCGCGCGGGTCGCGCCTTGCCAATGGGGATGATCCATCAGATCGGCTATTTGATGCGCACCACGGCGGTTTACGGCAATGGCAAGTTTGGCATTGCTGATCGGAGCGTCGTCGCACAGCGACCAGGGCTTGAAGGGCCCTTCATGGCCGAGATGCTCACAGTTTGGCTGATCCGCAATTTCACCCATGATTTGATTGAGCATGTGGGGGGTGGGACCCTGCCTGCGCGGGTGAAACGGCAATTGGGCATTGGCAATTCAACCGGCTTGGGCATGGCGCCATTTTTGGTGTCGCATCCTCTGTTGCTGCATTCTTGGATGATATGCCGAGAGACGGCTTTGGCGCGGGTGCGCGCGGCGCAGATAGAGACAGGCGCGGCACAGAGGTTGATGGCCCTGGCGCGCCGGGCCGCGCAACACTTGCTTGAGTGGAATATCCCTGATCCGATGCACCAGGCGCGGATTGTCACGCTGCGGCAAGAATGGGCGCGTCTCACGCAGGGGCTGACAGAGGCCGAACTGTGCCAGGAGGGCGCTGTTGAAGCGCTTTTGGAGCATAGCCGTACAGGCAGCTGCGATCTTCAAGAATTGACGGTCAGCTGGCTGATCGAGCCTTTTGGCGATTTGGTGGATGGGTTGACTGAGTGTATGGCCAACCCGTTTGACCCTGTTTTGCAGCCGCAGATGAGCTGTGACGAGCTGCGCGCGCTTTTGCAGGCGCATTGCGCATTTGCAACCGAGATTGATTTTACCAATCCGCAAGCCAGCGCGCAATTTTGGTATGTCTCTGAAGCCAAGCTGGAGCCACGCATTGGACAGCGCCAATCGGAGCCGGGCGCAGATCGGGAAAGCCCGCTTGATATCGCGCGGCGCATTCAGGAGCTTGCGAAGGATTTGCATGGTCACAGCGGAGCGATCTGGCAATTTTTGACTCAATTCCCAGAGCATCGCTATGCAGTGCAGCGCGTGCAGGCCTTGGCCCAAAATCCTTATTCGGAGATTCGCGACAATCTGGTGGATGCGGACATGGCGCCAATTGATATGTTGCGCTGTAAATTGTCGTTCTTTGGGGCCAGTAAATTTGACCCAAAATCGCAGCTTTGGACCCGGATTACGCTGGCGCAGGGGGCCCCTCTGGCACAGGATTTGGCCGATGGCACTGCGCGCGATGATTGGTGGCTTCCGGTGTCTGCGCCATGATGGTCTCCTCCAATGAGCTGCAAATGCTCGTGCTCAAAGCCTGCCGCGGCGTAGGTGTGCCCGTGGCGCAGGCTCAGGAGGTGGCAGTGGCTCTGGCGCAAACTCCGCAAGCCTTGGGCGCCTTGCTGCCGCATCTGGCCCAACCGATGAAGGCCGCGAAATTTGATTTTTCCGCAGGTCTGTCGGTGCATGATGCGTCTTTGCTGCGCGATTTTTCCGCCTGTGCGGATGCGGCGAGCCTGGGGGTGCAGCCGGTGCGCCTATGCGGTATCGCGGGTTGTGATCTGGCCCATGCGCTGGCCCATTCCCGCGGCCTGTCGATTGCGGGGGAGGGGGCGGATGTGGTTTTCACCGGGCCAGTGCCCCTGCCATCTCAAGGAGCGCGCTGCTCCGTCGTGCCGGAAATTTGGCAGCAGATCTCCCACTTTGCCGCATTGACCTATGTGCCCGAGACCGATGCCTCCCGTCTTGGCGGGGCGGGGGCTGGTTTGAGTGATAATGACTAGGCGGTCCTGACTAGGGCCGGCGGAACACATCCTGTTCATAGTGCACATGTTCGAGATAGAGCCCATCGGGCGGGCAAACCGGTCCGCAGGCGGCGCGGTCGCGTGCTGCCAATGCCGCGGCCACCTGCTCGGGCGGCCAAGCCCCGGCGCCGACCCGTTCAAGCGTGCCCACCAGACTGCGCACTTGATTGTGCAAAAAACTGCGGGCTTTGACGTGAAAGCGAATCTCTTGGCCCTCCGGGTAGTCATGGGTGGTGATATTCAAGACATCCAACGTCTTGATGGGGCTTTTTGCTTGGCACATGGTTGAGCGGAACGTTGTGAAGTCATGGTTGCCGACAAGAAAAGCGGCACCGGCGCGCATGGCCTCTACATCCAGCGGGTGCCTGGATTGCCAGACCAAACCGGCATCATGGGTTACCGGGGCCGCGCGGCAGACAAGCCGAAACAGATAGTCGCGGCCAATTGCGGAAAACCGGGCATGCCAGTCTGGATCCACAAGCTGGCAGTCGAGCACGGCGATGCGATTGGGTTTTAGATGATAATTCAGCGCGCCTTTGAGCTTTATTGGATCCCAATCTTTGCGCATGTCGCAATGGGCGACCTGTCCCAGCCCATGCACGCCTGTATCCGTGCGGCCAGCGGCCGCGATGCTGGGCAGATCAGGCTCAAGCTGTGCCAAAGCCCGTTCGACCGCAGTTTGTACGGTGGGCAGATCATTTTGCCGCTGCCAGCCATAAAAGCCCTGGCCATGGTATTCAATCTTAAGCGCATATCGAGGCATGGATCTGCCCTTAACCAATAGATGCAAATTTGGCAATTGCCGCAAAGCCTGACGTCAATCGCATCGCTGCGCGCGTGGGAACGTTTAAGCCTAGGCAAAGCGGACGCAGCTTCCTATCTATGAAACACAGACAAAGGGAGCCTATGGTTTTAACTTCAGTCACAGATCGCCTGGGCAATGCTGCGGGCAGCGCCGTGGGTGCGGTCTCCAGGCAGTTTACCGATCGGGTCATCCGGCTTGGGGTGACCGGGCTCAGCCGCGCGGGGAAAACTATGTTTATCACCTCTTTGGTGGCCAATCTGCTCAACCGCGGGCGAATGCCCCAGCTCTTGGCGGCCAGTGAGGGGCGCATTCAAGCCAGTTTTTTGCAGCCTCAGCCCGATGATACGCTGGCGCGATTTGACTATGAGGCCAATCTCGATTCTTTACTGCGCCCCGCGCCGCACTGGCCACAAGGCACCCAAACCATCAGCCAGTTGCGCCTGTCGCTCAGGCTGGCGCCGCAGGGAATGTTCGCGGCCATGGCGCCACCAAAAACGGTACATTTGGACATTGTAGATTACCCCGGCGAATGGCTGCTTGATTTGGGCTTATTGGATCTGACCTACGACCAATGGTCCCAGCAGGCGCTGCAATCTGCTGAAGGTCGCGCGCAGGCCAGTGCGTATCGCGCCAAACTGAACTCGGTTGATGCGGCAAAACCCTTTGATGATGTCAGCGCCTCCCAATTGGCCAAAGCCTATGCGGCATATCTCACAGCCGCGCGGCAGGCCGGATTTTCAAATTTGACCCCGGGGCGCATGCTTTTGCCGGGTGATTTGGCCGGATCTCCCGTGTTGACCTTTGCGCCTTTGCCCAAGGGCGCGGGCGATAAGCGGTCTTTGCGTGCGGAAATGCAGCGGCGGTTTCAGGCCTATCAGGAGAAGATTGTGAAGCCGTTCTTTCGCGATCATTTTGCGAAATTGGATCGACAAATTGTCTTGGTGGATTTGCTGAAAAGCTTATCGGACGGTCCGGCTGCGGTGGCGGATCTTGAGCAGGCGATGACGGGCATTTTGAGGGCGTTTCGTCCAGGAAAGCGCGGATTCTTGAGCGAATTGCTGCGCGGGCGGCGTATCGACCGGATTTTATTTGCCGCCTCAAAGGCCGATCACTTGCATCACCTTCAGCATGGGGCGCTGCAAGATTTGGTGGCCGCGCTCACGCAATCGGCGCGCGACACGGCGCAGTTCAAAGGGGCCTTGACCAGCTCAATCGCCTTGGCGGCGCTGCGCAGTACGATTGAGATTGATTTGGACCGTGAGAGACAAAGCCTGCCTGCTGTCAAGGGCCTGGCGCTGGGGTCTGGGAAGACGGTGGGATTTTATCCTGGCGAGTTTCCAGTCTCGCCCGCGCGGGTTTTGGCGCAAGCCCGCGCCGGTGTTTCACAGTGGCAGGAGGGTGCGTTTCACGACCAAGCTTTTGCTCCGGCGCCATTGTCCTTGCCGCCGGGCTATGGACCACCGCACATCCGACTTGATAAAGCTCTGCAATTTTTGATTGGAGATGTGTTGTGAGCCTGAATTTCACCCCTGCTCACCCGGCTGACGCCACAGAAATCAGTGCGATTTTGGAGGAATGGTATCTCGAGAATAGTTGGGTCCCGCCGGTGCATGATAAGCAGGAGCGCGCAGACTATGGCCGTGTTTTGCTGTCTCACTGCGAGGTGACACTGTTACACTGGCGGGGGCAGTGCGTTGGATTTTTTGCTCTGGAAGGGGATATCGTACAATCGCTTTATATTCGGTCTGAATTTCAAAGGAGAGGCTTCGGGCGCGCCGCCATGCGCCATGCGCAATCGCAAAGGGAGGCGCTTCGGCTTTGGGTGTTTCAACGGGACCGCAGAGCGCAGAGTTTTTATCGCAGCTTGGGCTTTCAGGTGGTCGAGACCAGCGATGGGCAGGACAATGATTACAACCTTCCGGAAATGATGCTGATTTGGAGGCGGGCCGATGAGTGAAAACCGCAAGGCGCCTTTGGTTGTGGAGCTGCCGGCATCGAGGGAAGATGTCACCCCAGAAACGGCCCCAGCCATCCCCGAAGTGGGTCCAGGAGCGACGCAAAGCTCTACCGGATTTCAGGCGACAACTTTGATGCTCGGCAGACGTCCCGGCCGCGCGCTGCGCTGGGCGTTTGGGTTTTTCAGCGCTTTTGTGGTGATGAGTATTTGCTTGGCAATTTGGGAATTTTTGACCGGGCTGGTGATGCGCTTTCCCGCCCTGGGGTGGCTGGCCGTTGCCCTGCTGGCCTGCGCCTTTTTTGCGAGCCTTTGCGTGGCGGGCAAGGAAATCCTTGCTTTGCGCCGATTGGCGCGGCTTGATCACATTCAACAGCGGGCCAAGGATGCGCGCGCCTCTGGCCTGCTGCCCCAGGCGCAGTCTATCTGTGCCGAGCTCGAGGCGCTCTACAGTGACCGGGCGGAGCTGCGTTGGCAGCCGGCGCGGTTTGCAGAGCAAAAACCAGACATATTTGATGCCGATGGGATGATGGAGGCGGCAGAGCGCGCGCTGCTGTACCCATTGGACCGTATGGCCGAACAAACTGTCGAGGCCGCAGCCCGGCAGGTGACGACCCTCACCGCCCTGATGCCGCTGGCTGTGGTCGATGTGATTGCAACCTTGGTCACGAATCTGCGTATGATCCGCAAGATCGCTGAAATATATGGCGGCCGGTCCGGTTTTTTTGGCAGTTGGCGTTTGACACGTCTGGTCTTGGCCCATGTGATTGCAACGGGAGCCGTGGCGATTGGCGATGATCTCATCGGCACGGTGGCCGGCGGATCGGTTTTGGCCAAGTTCTCCAGAAAATTTGGCGAAGGTGTCATCAATGGTGCACTGACCGCGCGGGTGGGTGTCGCGGCCATGCAGCTGTGCCGCCCCTTTTCCTTTCAGGACGGTGCATCTCCCAGTGTGACCGGCATCATGAAGCGCGCGCTCTTGGGTGTTTTCGTTTCGGATCGGAGGCGCTGACGGGTTTTGGCGCAATTTTCAACCCTGTGGCAAACTCTCTACGTCAAGCCAGTTGTGCAGCGGCACAGAGGGGCCTATAACCAGCGCGAGATGGAACGGATATTGATCATTCTACGAATTATATCCCCGGCACTGTGACAATGCAGCTGCCGGGCCAAAGGCGTTGGAGACCACCGCGCCGCCTTTCCCCAGTTTATAAAAGATGAGACGAGATATGTCCGAGCAAACTACAGATTACAAAGACACCCTCAATCTGCCTAAGACAGATTTTCCCATGCGTGCCGGCCTGCCAAAGCGCGAACCTGAATGGCTGGCCCGTTGGGAAGAGATTGGCATCTATGACCGGTTGCGTGAGAAAACAGGGCGTGAGAGCTTTACCCTCCATGACGGGCCGCCCTATGCCAATGGCAATCTGCACATTGGTCATGCGCTCAATAAGATCCTCAAAGATATGGTGGTGCGCTCGCAGCAAATGATGGGCAAAGATGCGCGCTATATCCCAGGTTGGGATTGTCACGGGTTGCCGATTGAGTGGAAAATAGAGGAAAAATACCGCAAAAAGGGCCGAGACAAAGATGCGGTTCCTGTGATCGAATTTCGCCAGGAATGCCGCGAATTTGCCGCCGGCTGGGTGGATATCCAGCGCGATGAATTCAAGCGACTGGGCATCACCGGCAAATGGGAAAATCCCTATTTGACTATGGATTTTCACGCGGAACGGGTGATTGCGGCGGAATTTCAAAAATTCTTGATGAATGGGACACTTTATCAAGGATCAAAACCTGTCATGTGGTCGCCGGTTGAGAAAACAGCCCTTGCTGAAGCTGAGGTTGAATATCACGATAAAGAAAGCTTCACCGTTTGGGTGAAATTTCAAGTGGTTGGCACGGGCGATGCGACATTAGACAGTGCCAAAGTTGTGATATGGACCACGACCCCTTGGACCATTCCGTCGAATAAGGCGGTGGTCTATGGCGCGGGAATTTCCTATGGGCTTTATGAGGTGATCGGCCGGCCTGAGCAATGTTGGGCTCGGATCGGTGAGCGGTTTATTCTATCAGATGCTTTGGCCGAAGATGTCATGGGCCGCGCGCGCCTTGATCGGTCAATGTATCGCCGGTTGTGTGACATCACCGCCGAGGATTTGGCGAAGATCCAGCTGCTCCATCCTCTGCACGGTGTTGAAGGCGGTGCGGGCGAATGGGATGATATCCGCGACTTCCGCGCGGCTGATTTTGTCACCGACACGGAAGGCACGGGATTTGTGCACTGTGCGCCCTCGCACGGCATGGAAGAGTTTGAGCTCTATCGCGACCTGGGCATGTTGGAGCAGGTGATCACCTATAACGTGATGGAAGATGGGCGTTTCCGCGCTGATTTGCCATTCTTTGGCGGCAAGGCAATCCTTAAGCCCAACGGCAAAGAGGGCAATGCCAATGAGGCGATCATTGACAAGCTGGCCGAAGTGGGCGGCTTGCTTGCGCGTGGTAAAATCAAGCACAGCTATCCACACAGCTGGCGCTCTAAGGCACCCGTGATCTATCGCAACACGCCGCAATGGTTTGCTGCCGTCGACAAGCCGGTCAATGATGGGCAAGACACCTATGGCAAGACCATCCGCGCGCGCGCGCTGACCTCCATTGATGAGCTTGTCACTTGGACTCCGCCAACCGGGCGCAATCGATTGTATTCCATGATCGAGGCACGGCCCGATTGGGTTTTGTCGCGCCAGCGTGCCTGGGGCGTGCCTTTGACCTGTTTTACCAAAAACGGCAGCCTGCCCACGGATGACGATTATCTGCTGCGCAATGAAGAGGTCAACGCGCGCATATTGGAGGCTTTTGAGGCCGAGGGCGCGGATGCCTGGTATCAAGAGGGCGCAAAAGAGCGCTTCTTGGGCGGTATCGTGGCACCTGAAGACTTCACGCAGGTGTTCGACATCCTGGATGTTTGGTTTGACAGCGGATCCACGCATGCATTTGTGTTGCGCGACCGGGCCGATGGGTCCGACGATGGTTTGGCCGATCTCTATCTTGAAGGCACAGACCAGCATCGCGGATGGTTCCATTCCTCAATGCTGCAATCTTGCGGCACCCAGGGCCGCGCGCCCTATCGGGGCGTGCTGACCCATGGGTTCACGCTGGACGAAAAGGGCATGAAGATGTCCAAATCCATTGGCAATACCGTTTCGCCCGAAGATGTGACCCGGCAATATGGCGCGGATATCTTGCGTTTGTGGGTGGCACAATCCGATTACACAAGTGATCTTAGGATTGGTCCGGAGATCCTAAAAGGCGTCGCCGACAGCTATCGCCGGCTGCGCAATACAATGCGGTTTATGCTGGGCTCTCTGGCGGATTTCACCCCGGCAGATCAGGTGGCACCCAAGGCAATGCCCGAGCTGGAGCAATGGGTTTTGCACCGTTTGGCGCAATTGGATACCACCGTGCGAGACGGTTATGCGGCCTATGATTTCCAAGGCGTTTTCCAGGCCCTGTTCCAATTTGCAACCGTGGATCTGTCGTCATTTTACTTCGACATTCGCAAAGACGTGCTCTACTGCGATGGCGATACAGCAGAACGCCGCGCGGCTCGGACGGTTTTGGATATCCTCTACCACCGTTTGACAACTTGGCTGGCGCCGGTTTTGACCTTCACAATGGAGGAGGTTTGGCTGGAGCGTCACCCAGAGGAGGGCAGTTCGGTGCATTTGCAAGACATGCCGCAGACCCCATCCAGCTGGTCCAATCCAGATTTGGCCGAGAAATGGTCCAGCATCCGCAAGGTGCGCCGTGTGGTGACGGGGGCGCTGGAAGTGGAGCGGCGTGAAAAGAACATCGGCTCGAGCCTTGAGGCCGCACCGGTCGTCTATGTATCGGCAGATGTGGCGGAGCGGTTGAAATCTGTGAGTTTTGCAGATCTGTGCATCACATCTGGCATTGAAATTTCGACCGAGGCGGCGCCGGAGGCCGCTTTCACCTTGGACGATACAGAGGGGGTGGCGGTGTCCTTTGTGAAGGCCAGTGGAGAAAAATGCCAGCGGTGTTGGAAAATCTTGCCCGATGTGGGGCAGCACAGTCATGCCGGTGTCTGCGGGCGCTGTGATGCGGCGCTGCGCTAGGTCTCTATGTGATCGTGCGGCGGGGCGCCCTGCGCCCCCCGCTGTCCTTTATTTTGTGAGGGCGTTGTGACTGGGCTGGTGTTTGGTTCGGTGGTATTGGCCGCTTTTCTGCATGCCGGCTGGAATGCATTGATCAAAACAGGGCAGAACAAGCAATCGGGCATGTTGCTTTTGACCTTGGCTCATGCCTTCTTTGGCCTTTGCATTCTCCCCTTTGTTTCGCTGCCGCAGGGCGAGGCATGGCTCTGGCTCATCGCCTCGGGCCTTATTCACATGTTTTACCAACTGTTCTTGGGCCTTGCCTATGATCGTGGCGATTTAAGCCGGGTCTATCCCATTGCCCGCGGGGCAGCACCGATGATCGTTTTGATCATCAGCCTGTCATTCGGCATTGATCCGCTCCGCGGTTTGGATCTTCTGGGGATATCGGTTTTGGGTCTGGGGATTGTCCTGATGGCGCGCGGGGTGTTCAGCTCGGGCGAGGATCGCAGGCTGATTCCGTTGGCCCTTGGATCTGCGGCCGCGACGGCGGGCTATTCATTGGTGGATGGGCTGGGCGCGCGGGTGATGGGGGATGCGCTGGCCTATGTTTCTTGGTTGCTGATTTTCTCTGCGGTGTTTTACACGCCGGTTATCTTGGCGTTGCGCGGTCCTTCGGTTCTTCCGCGTGGGGGGGCGCAGATTGCGCTTGGGCTTTTGGCCGGGCTGGCCTCGTTTGCGGCCTATGCGCTGGTGGTTTGGGCGATGACAAGGGCGCCCATTGCCTTGGTCACCGCTTTGCGTGAAAGCTCCATTCTCTTTGCGATGCTCTTCGGCTGGTTGTTCTTTCGCGACACTATGGGGCCGAGCAAAATATGGGCCGGTCTGGTGATTGTCGCGGGTGTCATTCTTACCCGTCTCTAAGGTTTCGCAGTGATTTGCTGGGCGATGCCGGCAAAGAGAAGATAGGCCGAACAGCTCACCAAGCCGAGGTTGGCCAAGTAAACTTCGGTAAAGTTGCCCCAAGCGGCCCAGGCGGCAAAGCCCACCCAGGCCAAAGCGATGGGCAGGGTCAGAGGCCGCCAGCGCTCCGTGCGCACGGGATGGACAAATTTAAGCGGCAGGAACATCGAAATGGCCAGAAGCGCCACCGCCGCAAGAATGACCCAATGGTTGGGCTCGGTGGCAAAGATCACGATCACCGCCATATTCCAAGCGCCGGGAAAGCCCTGAAAGGAGTTGTCCTTGGTCTTCATGCGCTGATCGGCAAAATACATCGCACTGGCGAAAGTGATGACAATGATCGCCACCCATCCGGACCAACCGGCCAGTAAGCCACTGGCAAATAACGCATAGGCCGGAATAAACACATAGGTCAGATAATCGATGATTAAATCGAGCAGCACCCCATCAAACAGCGGCGCATTGATTTTGACGTCATAGCGGCGGGCTAAGGGACCATCGATCCCATCGACGAAAAACGCCACCACGAGCCAGACAAACATCATGTCCCATTTTTCATTGACCGCTTCCAGCAGTGCCAGCATGGCAAACACAGCACCGGTTGCAGTCAGTAAGTGAACCGCCAAGGCTTTTAATCGAATATCCATGTGCCCATATAGGCGCAATTCGCAGCCCGTGGCAATCAAGCTTTGGGATGGGCAGCGTTGTAAATTTCCATCAAGCGTGCGGTGTCCACCGCTGTATAGGTTTGGGTGGTCGACAGCGAGGCATGGCCGAGCAGCTCTTGGATGGTGCGCAGATCGCCCCCCGCGCTGAGCAGATGAGTGGCAAAGGAATGGCGCATGGCGTGGGGGGTGGCGCTGGCTGGCAGACCCAATTGCATCCGAGCCATGCGCATGGATTTTTGAACCAATCTGGGCCGCAATGGGCCGCCGCGTTTTCCTCGAAAGATTGGATCTTTTGCTCCGATATGAAAAGGACAGAGCGCCACATATCGTGTGACTGCGGCACGGGCCACGGGTAAGACAGGCACCAAACGCTGCTTGCCGCCTTTGCCCGTGATGCGCAAGACATCGGGCAAGGGATGATCGGATCCGGTTAATCCGAGGGCCTCAGATATGCGCAGGCCGCAGCCATACAGCAGGGTTAAAACGGCGGCATCGCGGGCGGCGATCCAATCCTCTTGGGCCTGCAACTCGACGGCCTCAATCATGTGATGGGCGGCATCTTCGGCCAGAGGGCGGGCCAGCTTGCGTTCAAATTTTGGCGCCCGCGCCAATAATACTGCCGTCGGTTCAAGCGCGTGGCGCTCGGCCAGCCAACGAAAGAAGGTTTTCACCGCAGAGAGTGCGCGCGCCAAACTTCGGCTGCTCACCCCGCGGCTGCGCTCATGGGCCATCCAGGCGCGCATGTCGCGGGTGGCAATAGCGGCCAGAGAGGACAGCCCCTGCCGACCGCCGCGATGGTGGGCCATGAAGGCGGTAAACCCGGCCACATCGGTTGCATATGCGTTGAGGGTGTTATCGGCCGCAGATTTCAAAGCGCGTTCGTGAGACAGCCAATGCTCCATGGCGTCGCGAATGGCCGGTGATATCAAGGTGAGGTCAGACCTCTGTGACATCATCGCCCCCTATGCCAGCCACCGGCGCAGGGCGCGCTCAAAGATCGTTGCGAAAAATGTCAGCAAGTCTGTGCCCTGGGCCGGGGAGAATTGCTCGGCATCTTTGGCGGCAAGAACCAAAAGGCCGGGCAGGGTGCCTGCGCCAAAATCAAGCTGCAAACAGGCCTCAGACCCCATCGGCCCGATGGCCTCGGGATAGACAAAACCATCCTGATGGGTGACGGTGCGCAGGGTTACCTTTGCCTCCAAATTTTGGGACAGGTAATGGGCGACGAAGCCCAACGGGGCGGGTTTCACAACAGGGCCCAGCGCCGCGAGATTTGGATCGGGACTTTGATTTTGCGTTTCCAGAATCAAACAGGCGTAGTCGATCCGCAAGATGTCGACCATCTCTGCGCCAATCATGGTCAAGAACCCGCCAAAATCGGTCGGCTCCATGATTTTTAATAAGGCGCGATGGATTTGTTGCGTGCCGGCAAGATTGTCGTAAGCGGCTGCAATCACAGAGCGGTTGGTCTCTTCCAGCCGGCCCAATTGCGCCTCAAGCCGTTGCATGGCTACGCTGCGCAAGTCGACGATGTTTTGACCGAGGGTCTCATCATGGGCCGCCAACAGCGCCCGCATCACATCCGGGGCGTCAAGCACGATTCTTGGATTCTTGGTGATGATATCACGTAAGATGTCTTCGGCTTGCGCTGCGGTTTGCGGTGTCATGGCGGTCCCAGTCACTGAGGCGATGGCTGTCCCACATGGGATGGGACAGGTTTACCATAGGTTAGAGAATCTTCTGACCAGTTTTTGCCCAATCGGACATAAATTGCTCTAAACCTTTGTCGGTCAAAGGATGATTGGCTAAAGATTTGATCACATTTGGCGGCGCTGTAATCACATCTGCCCCAATCAAGGCCGATTGTGTGACGTGGTTCACTGTGCGAATTGAGGCTGCCAAAATCTGCGTCTCAAATCCAAAATTATCGTAAATTTGGCGGATATCTGCGATTAAATCCATTCCGTCGATGTTGACGTCATCCAGGCGACCGATGAAGGGGCTGATGAAGGTTGCCCCGGCCTTGGCGGCCAAAAGCGCTTGGTTGGCGCTAAAGCAGAGGGTGACATTCACCATTTTCCCTTCGCTCGACAGGGTCTTACAAGCTTTGAGCCCGTCCCATGTCAGCGGCAGTTTGACCGTTATGTTTGGCGCAATTTCCGCCAGCTTGCGCCCTTCGGCGATCATATCGTCCGACTTGGTCGCCACGACTTCTGCGCTGACCGGCCCGGAGACCAATTCGCAAATTTCGCGTGTCACTTCAATGATATCACGGCCGGATTTCAAGATCAAAGAGGGGTTGGTTGTCACCCCATCAACCATGCCCAAATCGTTCAATTCGGCAATTGCGTCTATTTCAGCGGTATCAACAAAAAATTTCATGGCGTATGTCCTTGATAGGTTGGCCTTCGTTGGGGCAAGCTTTATCGGAGTTTTTAGGGTACTAAAAGCCCTGCAGTTAAGGAAATGCCGTGGCAGAGCCGCAATTCTTTCATCAAGGTGATTTGGTCGCCGTCCTGACCAGCCAACCGCTGGATCGGCTGCTCGATTATAAGGCACCGGAAGGTGGATGCTGGCAGGGGGCCTTTGTTGAGGTGCCTTTGGGGCCGCGAAAGGTCTTGGGTGTCGTCTGGCGGGCTGGCACGGGGGGCTATGACGCCGCTAAGATCCGCGCAGTGATCCGCGTGCTTGATGTGGCGCCCATGCAACACAGTATGGCAGAATTCCTGCGCCGGGTTTCGGACTATACGCTTACGCCGATGTCAAAAATGTTGCGCCTGGCCACGCGCGCGCCGGGCCTGGGTGATCCGCCCTCGATGCGGCAGGTTTACCGCTTGGGGGCGCAGACCGAGGTCCGCATGACTGACGCGCGGCAAAAAGTGCTCGCAGTTTTGGAGGAATTTGCCGAGCTGAGTTTCACGTTGAAGGAATTATGCGAGGCGGCCGGTGTGACCGCATCGGTGGTCAAAGGCCTGGTGAAACTGGGGGCGGTCGCGGAGGTGGCCACGCCACAAGACATGCCTTTTGCGCATTTGAACCCAAGCCTGCCCGGCAAGAGCCTGTCGGAAGATCAAGCTCATGCAGTTGCGCAATTGCAGGCCAATGCCGCCGGCTACCGCACCACGCTTTTGAAAGGTGTCACGGGATCGGGCAAAACCGAGGTCTATTTGGAGGCGGTGGCCAATTGCCTCAAACAGGGGCGACAGGCTCTGGTGTTATTGCCTGAAATTGCTTTGACGGCAGAATTCTTGACCCGGGTGGAGGCCCGCTTTGGCGCCCGCCCGGCAGAATGGCATTCGGGCGTGACCATGACGGAGCGGCGGCGCACCTGGAAAATGGTGGGGCAGGGTCATGCGCAAATGGTGGTGGGCGCGCGGTCGGCATTGTTTTTGCCGTTTCAAGATTTGGGTCTGATCGTCGTCGATGAGGAACACGACAGCAGCTATAAACAAGAGGACGGTGTTCTTTACAACGCGCGCGATATGGCTGTGCTGCGCGGCTCTTTGGTGGGCGGGCAGGTGGTGCTGGCCAGCGCAACGCCCAGTCTCGAAAGTTGGGCCAATGTTGACGCGGGAAAATATAAGAAAATCGAGCTGAAAAGCCGCTTTGGCGCGTCAGTTTTGCCTGAGATGATGGCGATTGATATGCGCCAAGAAACTTTGCCCGCAGATCGTTGGATATCCCCCCGCCTGCAAAAGATGGTTGAGGCCCGCATTCAGGCTGGGGAGCAATCCTTGCTCTTTATCAATCGCCGCGGCTATGCGCCCATCACCCTCTGCCGGGCCTGTGGCAATCAAGTGGGCTGCGATCATTGCGACGCGCGGATGGTCGAGCATCGCTTTCTCAAGCGGTTAATGTGTCACCAATGTGGCGAAAGTAAGCCAGTGCCAAAAATTTGCCCAAGTTGCGCGGTGGAGGACCGTTTGGCTGTGGTCGGGCCGGGGGTGGAGCGATTGGCAGAGGAGGCCACAGCGCTTTTTCCTGAGGCGAAAGTTGCGGTTCTCTCCTCTGATTTATTTGGCTCAGCGCGCGCGCTGAAGGAGCAGATCGCCAAACTTGCGGCCGGGGAGGTCGATGTGATCATTGGCACGCAACTGGTTGCCAAAGGGCATAATTTTCCAAAGTTAACCTTGGTTGGCGTCATTGATGCAGATTTGGGGCTACAAGGTTCGGATTTAAGGGCCGCAGAACGTACCTTTCAGCTCATGCGCCAAGTGGCCGGTCGCGCTGGACGGTCTGATAGGCCCGGCGTGGCGGCGTTGCAAACCCATCAGCCAGAGCACCCGGTGATCCGCGCAATTTTGGACGGGGATGAGGAGGCCTTTTGGAGCGCCGAAGCGCAGGCCCGCGCACAAGCCGGTGTGCCGCCCTATGGCCGCTTGGTCGGGGTTGTCCTGTCGTCACCCGATGCCCAGGAGGCCTTTGAGGTGGGGCAGGCTATGGCGCGCAATTGTCAGCCTTTGACAGAGATCGGAGCACAGATTTTTGGACCGGCCCCAGCGCCAATTGCCCGCATCCGAGGGCGCCACAGGGTCCGGCTCTTAATTAAGGCAGAAAAAAACGCTCCCATTCAAGCGGCTTTGAGTGCTTGGACCGCCCTATTCAAATTGCCAAATTCCCTCCGCTTGTCGATTGATATCGATCCGCAGAGTTTCTATTGACGCCTGGCTATTGTGCTGCAATGCCGCCCAGGCCGGGATCGGCAAGCTCCACGATATCGAACATGATCCGATTGAGCTCAAAGTCCTTTGGCGTATAGATGCGCGCGACGCCCATGGCGCGCAGCTTTTGTGCATCCTCAGCAGGAATAATCCCGCCCACGATCACAGGAATATGGTCCAGCTCTGCCAGGCGCAGCTTGGCCATCAACTCTTGCATTAGGGGCATATGCGAGCCGGAGAGAATAGACAGGCCGATCACATGCACCGCGCCGTCGCGCGCGGCTGTGATGATCTCGTCTGGAGTGAGGCGGATGCCCTCATAAGAGATCTCCATTCCGCAATCGCGGGCGCGGGTGGCGATTTGCTCGGCGCCGTTGGAATGCCCATCCAGACCCGGTTTTCCCATCAAAAATGTCAGCTTGCGTCCCAACCGATCACTGACCGCCGCGACTTGATCGCGAATGTCATCTAAGCCTTCGGTGCGGTTGGACGGGGTGCTGCTGACGCCGGTCGGGCCTCTATATTGACCGAAGGCTTCGCGCAGCACATCGCCCCATTCGCCCGTGGTTACCCCGGCTTTCGCGGCGGCAATCGAGGGCGGCATGATATTGCTGCCATCCAGCGCCGCTGTGCGCAGATCTCGAAGGGCGTCCTTCACCGCCTGCGCATTTCGCGCATCGCGCCAGCGGGTGAGCCGCGCGATTTGCTCGGCTTCGTTCTTGGGGTCCACGGTCATGATCGCATCATCGCCAGCGGTGAGCGGGCTGGCCTCGCCGTTTTGATAGGCGTTGACGCCGACCACAGTCATTTCTCCGCTCTCAATCTGCCCAATGCGGGCGGCATTGGACTCAACCAACCGCGATTTCATATATTCGATTGCCTCCACGGCGCCCCCCATGGAATCGATCAGCGCCAGCTCGGCCCGTGCACCGTCCTTGAGGGCAGAGACTTTGCGCTCTACGGCGGGGTTTTCGTCAAACAGATCCTCATATTCCAAAAGATCGGTTTCAAAGGCCATAATTTGTTGCATTCGCAGCGACCATTGCTGATCCCAAGGGCGCGGCAGGCCCAAGGCCTCATTCCAAGCGGGCAATTGTACGGCCCTGGCGCGGGCTTTTTTGGATAGGGTGACGGCCAGCATTTCGATCAAGATGCGATAGACGTTGTTTTCCGGCTGTTGTTCGGTCAATCCCAGAGAGTTGACCTGCACGCCATAGCGAAAACGCCGCATCTTTGGATCGCTGACCCCATAGCGGTCGCGGCAAATCTCATCCCATAGATCAACAAAAGCGCGCATTTTGCACATTTCCGTGACAAAACGGATGCCGGCGTTCACGAAAAAGCTGATCCGCCCAACCATTTGGTCAAAATGTTCCTCGGGCACTTTGCCTTTGAGATCATCCAAAACCGCCGTGGCTGTGGCGAGGGCAAAGGCCAGCTCTTGCTCCGGTGTCGCGCCGGCCTCTTGGAGATGGTAAGAGCAGACGTTCATCGGGTTCCATTTGGGCAGATGCGCGCGCGTGTAGGCCGCGATGTCGGTGATCATCCGTAGGGAGGGTTTCGGCGGGCAGATATAGGTGCCTCGGCTTAAATATTCCTTGATTATATCGTTTTGCACCGTGCCTTGCAGCGCGCTGATATCAGCGCCTTGCTCATCGGCTGCGGCAATATAGAGCGCCAGCAGCCAAGGCGCTGTGGCGTTGATGGTCATGGAGGTGTTCATCTGATCCAGTGGGATGTCGGCAAAGAGCGTGCGCATATCCCCCAAATGGCTGATGGGAACGCCCACTTTACCCACTTCTCCGCGCGCCAAAATATGATCGCTGTCATAGCCGGTTTGCGTCGGCAGATCAAAGGCCACGGACAGGCCCGTTTGTCCTTTGGCGAGATTAGAGCGATACAGTGCATTTGAAGCCTCGGCCGTTGAATGGCCTGCATAGGTTCGAAACAACCAGGGACGATCTTTTTGCACTTGGGTCATGACGGGCCTCTTAATTTTGAGTGCGAAATATAATTGCGCATTTACTCTTAATGGCGGAATATTCTCACCCTGTCAATTCGCTGCAACGCGGCAATTTTCCCATCTGGCGCAGATCTGCCATTTCAGGCAGATTGTCGGAATGTTTGAGACAGTAGAGCTCCCGATGTGGTTTGTGGTGATCGCGGCGGTTTTCGCTGCGATTGCTGCTTTGGAGCGGGCTTTGATCCCCTCTGTGCGGTGGTTTTTCCGGCGCAGAATGCAGCGCGTGGTCAGCCGCTTAAATGCGCGTTTGGACCGCCCGATTGAACCGTTTAAACTGGCCCGACGCCATGATATGATTCAAAGATTACTCTATCATCCCGATGTGATGCAGGCGGTCAATGATCATGCCCGCAAGGAGGGTATTCCTGAGAATGTTGCTTTTCAGGAGGCGCGGAAATATGCGCGAGAAATCGTGCCATCCTTCAGTGCGACGGTCTATTTCACCGTCGCCAGCACCATCGCCCGCTTTCTCAGCGAGACGCTCTACCGGGTGCGCATTGGGCGTTTTGAGGATGTCTTGAGCGGCTTGGATCCTAAGGCAACTGTGGTGTTTGTCATGAACCATCGTTCAAATATGGATTATGTTCTGGTGACCTATCTGGCCTCGCAGCGCTCTGCCTTGTCTTATGCGGTGGGCGAATGGGCGCGGATCTGGCCGATCAGCCTGCTCATTCGTGCGATGGGTGCTTTTTTCATTCGTCGCAAGTCGCGGGGGTTGCTTTATCGGCGGGTTCTGGCCCGCTATGTCCAGATGGCAACGCAAGGCGGGGTCACGCAAGCGGTGTTTCCCGAGGGTGGGTTGTCATTGGATGGGCGTTTGGCGCCGCCGCGTTTGGGGTTTTTGAATTATGTGATCTCAGGTTGGGAACCACAGGGCCGGGACGTCATATTCGTGCCCGTCTCGATCAATTACGATCGGGTCTTGGAGGACTACATTCTGCTTGCTGCTGGCAAGCGCGGTCAAAGGCGTTTTGGGGCGAATATCTCAGTGATCGCGCGTTTCTTGGCGCAGCAATGTTGGCTTTGGCTCACGGGCCGCTATCGGCGCTTTGGTTATGCGGCGGTCCATTTTGGCACGCCGGTGAGCCTGGCTGAGTTTCACAAACGATCGGGGGCGATCTCCTCTCCTGGTCTTGCGCGCGAGATCATGGCGCAGGTGGAGGCCGGGATCCCTGTTTTGCCTGTCCCACTCATTTCATTGATATTGCTAAATAAAGCGCCGATCAGGGCGCTGGAGCTTGATGCCGCATTTGCGAAGGTCATGCAGGCCGTTGAGCCGGAGTATGTGCAAGCCACTCCACAGGCCTGGGCCGAGGCGGCGGAAGCGGGCGTGCTGAATTTGATGCAGCGAAAGCTGATTGTGCATGATGCCGGGCGCTATGTCATTACCGAGAAGGGCAAATCTGTTCTGCCCTATTATGCCGCCAGCCTGTCCCATCTGCCAAAAAATTTGATAAAGTAATTAAATTACAAATTAACGTAAAAATTGGTTGCAATATTGCGTGATGGATTTTACCCATTGGGGTGCAGGATGATTCTGCATCGCAGCAATATCGTAAGGGGCCTCTCATGCCATTGGATTCAAACTCACCCTTGACCGCCTACATCGCGGAGAAAAAAGACCTCTATGAAATGGGCGAAATGCCGCCCTTGGGTCACGTGCCGAAGCAAATGTACGGCTGGGCCATTCGGAGGGAGCGTCATGGCGAGCCCGATACGGCCATGTTGCAAGAGGTTTTGGATGTGCCAGAATTGGACAACTATGATGTTTTGGTCTTGGTGATGGCAGCGGGTATTAACTATAACGGTGTTTGGGCGGCTTTGGGTGTGCCGATCAGCCCCTTTGATAGCCACAAGCAACCCTATCACGTCGCGGGATCTGATGCGTCGGGCATCGTCTGGGCCGTGGGATCAAAAGTCACCCGTTGGAAAGTGGGCGATGAGGTTGTGGTGCATTGCAATCAAGATGATGGGGATGACGAGGAATGCAATGGGGGGGATCCCATGTATTCGACATCACAGCGCATCTGGGGCTATGAAACCCCCGACGGCTCATTCAGCCAATTTACCCGGGTTCAAAGCCAGCAATTGATGCCGCGTCCAAAGCATCAAACCTGGGAAGAAAGCGCCTGCTACACGCTGACCCTAGCCACGGCCTACCGAATGCTCTTTGGCCATGCGCCCCATGAGCTGAAACCTGGGCAAAATGTATTGATTTGGGGGGCATCGGGCGGTCTGGGCTCTTATGCCGTGCAACTGGCCAATGTGGTCGGCGCCAATGCCATTGGCGTGATCAGTGATGAAAGCAAACGTGAGTTTGTCATGGGGCTCGGCGCAAAAGGCGTCATCAACCGCCGTGAATTCAATTGCTGGGGACAGATGCCGAAGGTGAACACCCCGGAATACGCCACTTGGTTCAAAGAGGCCCGCAAGTTTGGCGCCGCGATTTGGGACATCACAGGTAAGGGAAACAACCCCGATCTGGTGTTTGAGCATCCTGGCGAGAGCACCTTTGCGGTCTCAACCTTCGTGTGCAAAAAGGGGGGAATGGTGGTGATCTGCGCCGGCACCACCGGTTACAATTTGACCCTTGATGTGCGCTATATGTGGATGCATCAAAAGCGCCTTCAGGGCTCGCATTTTGCCAACCTCAAGCAGGCGGCCGCCGCCAATCGCTTGATGTGTGAAGATAAGCTTAACCCGTGTTTGTCTGAAACCTTTGATTGGGACGACCTGCCTGAGGCGCATATGAAAATGCGCCGCAATGCACATCTTCCGGGCAATATGTCTGTATTGGTGCAAGCGCCCCGCCGTGGCCTGCGCACGATTGAAGAGACGCTCGCAGTTGCGCGGTAAACGACCCTCCGGGAGCAACTAAATTGCTCCCGGCACCCGGCGGCGCGCAATAGCTCTGGCCCCATGGCAAGCCATTGGCTAAACAAAGGCATGTCACAGACCCCAATTTCCTATTCCGAAGATCAGGCCCAGGCCTATGATACCATCAGCGACATTCTGCGCTCTGCGGGGGTGGATCTGGCCAATGGGATCGTCACCCCGCCGCGGGCGGGACAAGACAGCGTTGCCGCTGTCATTGGCAAGGCCGGATCTGGGAAAACTTTGCTCTTGGCGCAGCTGTATCACGCGTTGAAAGATGCGGGGTTGAACATCGTGTCGGGAGACTATGAACCCCGGGCGCGCAAAGACCGCCGGACCTTGGCGATTTTGGCCCCCACCAACAAGGCTGCGAGCGTGCTGCGCAATCGGGGCGTGCCAGCGACGACCATCCACCGCATTCTTTACACGCCGATGTATGATCCGGAATATGAGAAAATCGCAGAGTGGCTCGGGGGCAATGGCGACCGGCCAGAGGTGGAGGGGGTCAGTGACCTTGCCTTAGACCGGGCATTGAGTTTCTTTTCCTCCAATGCCTCTATTCCGGGCGCCTTGGCGGCTGCGGGACTGCGGGGATCTGATTTCATCACCGGATGGAAACGCCGCGAAGAGCCCTTGGACGTGGGCTTTGTAGATGAAAGCTCCATGCTGGACGCGCAGCAATTGGAAGATCTGAAAGAGATTTTTCCCACATTGATTCTCTTCGGCGACCCGGCGCAATTGGCGCCGGTGAACCAATCCGGGGCGATGGTGTTTGATGCTTTGCCTGAGGAGCGCCGCTTGGTGCTCAGCCGCGTCCATCGCCAGAGGCAAGACAATCCGATCTTAGATCTGGCCCATGCTTTGGGCGATCCCGCGTTGCAGTTTTCTGATTTTGAGCAAATGGTGCGGGACGCGTCGATGCGCGACGATCGGGTGGTGATCGGCCAAAGGGTTGAAGCGGACCTCATGGCGCGCTCGCCTGTTCTGGTGTGGCGCAACGTGACACGGATCAAGCTCATTCAAGCCTTCCGCGGCGCCTATCAAGCCCCAATGGAAGAGCTCTTGCCTGGCGAGCCATTGATTTGTGATGGTATTGAGCTTCCTTTAAAGCACCGCAAAAAGCGGCTGGACTTAGAGGCGCGGGGTCTGATCAAAGGGGCGCAGGTGGTCTATCTTGGGCCTGGTCGTAAACCCGGATTTTCGCGCCTGCATGTCATCGGTGCCGAACAGCCGCAGCTGAGCGCCGCCAGTATCGTCAAGATTGAAATGCCCGATGAGGAAGAACCCTTCATTCCCTTTGCCGCCCGCATGGGGGCCACCTTTCTGCATGGGGCAGCGGTGACCATTCATAAGGCCCAGGGCTCACAATGGGACACGGTGCAGGTCTTTGCCCCCGATATTTTCGTGGCCGCCCGGATGAACCGAACAGAGGCGGGCACCCAGCTTTGGAAGCGATTGGCCTATGTGGCGATCACCCGCGCTGAAAACCGGCTCATTTGGGTTGTGCGCAACCGGCTGGCGCGGCCAACAGATGCATTGACGGTCGATGATTTGACCGAAGCTGTGCCGAGTTTTGAGCTGACGATGGAGCCGATTGAAGAGCAAAAAGACGGTGCATTCTGAAGCAAGGCGTGGCGGGCCCACCAGAACAACCGTGTTGGTACTGAATTCCCGAGGACCTGTATGTACAGGTGGGCGCCAGGTAAAAGAACCAAGATTCAATCAGAGCCAGCTCCCTCGGATTGCGTATGGCCACTGGAATTTGACCGCTTACGAGAAGGGCAGAACCCGCCGCTGTTTGAGATAGGCCTTTGCACGCGCTTGCGCAAGGGCTCACTCGACAATCGGTGCCCCGCCGGCTTGGGTAAATGCGGCGATCATCCCCTCCATGCGGCTCAGCCGCTCCTCTGCGCCCGCAGGTGGGATGTAGCTGTGCAATAGTGCCTGCCATTTCGCCGTGGCCCGGGCTTCGGCGGTCAATGCGCCATTCTTTTGCCAAGTGCCAAAATTTGACAGATCTGCATTTACAGGCTCTAGAAAGGCCGTGCTATAATGGCTTAAGGTTTGATCTGTTTCGAAAAAATGGCCGCCCGGAGCCACTTGCCCTATGGCGTCAAGCCCGATGGCGGCTGTGTCTGCGGCGACAGGCTTGCACAGATGCGCAATGGCTTGCAGCGCTTCGATGTCTTGGATGAATTTCTCAAAGCCAAAGGTCAGCCCGCCTTCGAGCCAGCCTGCCGCATGGATGACCATGGTGGCATTGGCTTGAAGACAGCCCCAAAGCGACATGACGGTCTCATGGGTGGCCTGCATATCATTGGTATTGGCAGCCGCTCCTGCGGCTGAACGCCAAGGCAGGCCGATGTGACGGGCCAATTGCCCCGAGCCGATCGACATTTGAATATGTTCCGGCGTGCCGAAACTCGGTGCTCCCGATTTCATATCCACGTTGGAGCCAAAGCCGCCATACATCACTGGAGCGCCCGGTTTTGCGAGTTGATTGAGCGTGATGGCGGCCAAAGCCTCGGCATGTTGCAAGGTCAAGGCCCCGGCGATTGTGATTGGAGCCATAGCGCCGGCCAAACAGAACGGCGTGACAATGCACATTTGACCGGCCCGGGCGAAGTCTATCAAAGCCTGCGCCATAGGCCGGTCCAACATGCGCGGGGAGTTGGTATTGATGACCGTGGAGCAATAGGGCGCCTTGGCAAACTCTGCTGCGCTGAGACCCAGGGCGGTTTGGATGATCTCAAAGCATTCCTGCACCTGCTGCCGGCCCCGACCATAGACCGTGATCGCCTTATCTCCCAACCCCATCTGGGTTTGCATCATCGCGTAATGGCGCAAATGCACCGGAACATCTTGCGGTTCAGGCGCCGGGCTAAGTTTGTGGATGACGTCGAAACTCTGCATCAAGCGCACAGCGTCTTGGTAGCTCGCCAGATCACCGGGCCTGCGGCCGCGGATGGCGTCGCTGACATTGGGGCAACCGCCGCCAGGGGTGAAGATCAGCTGTCCTGGCGCGACCGGCAGATTGCGCGCAGGGTTGGGCGCGCGCAGGGTGAAGGACCGTGGCGCAGATGCCAGCGCGGCCTCCACCATATCCGATCCGATCCGCAATATGTCCCCAGAGGCGGCAGCGCCATGTTGCGTAAGAAGCGCAACGGCCTCAGGCAAAAGAACCTTTATGCCGAGGTTTTGCAAGACCTCCAATGCCGCCTCATGGATGGCCTCCACCCGATCTTGCGAGAAAATACTCTGCGGCTCAAAAGGATGGCTTAGGACCGACCAACTGTGTGTCGAATCGGCCGCCTGTCTGGTTTTGCGGCGTCTCATGGCGCCACGATAGCTCTGTTTGAGCAGCGCGCAATAGGCAGCTTGCCCGCGCAGCCCTTGCACCCCTTGCCCATTCGTTCATAAAAGGCGCATGGATGAGACCAATCTTTCAAAGCTGATGCCGGGCCAGATTCTGGCGCGAGGCGTGTGTCGCCATTTGCTCAGTTATGATTTTGTTTCAGTTGAAGAATTAGTGCCAACACCCGGTCGCCGCGTGGATGTTATGGCCTTAGGGCCGAAGGGGGAGATATGGATTGTCGAATGCAAGTCGTCTCGCGCTGATTTTCAATCGGACCATAAATGGCAAGATTATCTACAGTGGTGTGACAGATATTTCTGGGCCGTAGACCAAGAATTTCCCAGTGAAATTTTACCCGATGACACCGGGCTTATCATGGCCGATGCCTATGATGCGGCAATCTTGCGTATGGCGCCGGAGCATCGTTTGGCGCCCGCTCGGCGCAAAGTCATGATCCAAAAATTCGCCCGCCATGCCGCACGGCGAGCCCAGGCCAGTCGCGACCCCGGCGTGGCGCGTTTTAGCGGATCGTCTTGAGGGATACAGCGCCTATTTCGCCACCGCCGCGGCGGCCCGGGCCGCGGCCATTATTTCTTCCGCAATATCATTTGCTTCATCAATTTCAAAATCCATCGGGATTTCAGCATCGCCGGCAGTGACGAAAATCCGCACCATCCCTTGATCTGTGGGTCCAATTTGTAAATTGGCTTCGATGTCTTTTTCGGTGTTGATGCCCATGGGTGTGCCTTTCAATCTATGCCCTTGAGGTAAGGGGCTTTTGCAATATGATCAAGTGTCTTTCCCGCAGCCCTCTCGCAGGTTGCCACCTCCACCAGGCGCGCGGCATGCATTTTCTTGCATTTTGCTCGGCCGATGGCGTTTATTGCACAATCGAGGCCTTGCATTCACACGGCAGCCCCGCTAAATCGCTCTCAGTGCCGCCTTAGCTCAGTTGGTTAGAGCGCCTGATTGTGGATCAGGAGGTCCCTGGTTCGAGACCAGGAGGTGGTACCATTACTTTCAATAAGATGGCGTTTGCGCAGCTGGGCGTTTTGCATTTCCAGCCAGACATAGAGCCAGACAAATGCGCGTTAAACAACGTACATTACCTCTATCGGATTCTTGATTTGTGGGTCTACATCAGCCACGCGCCCGCACGCCTGCGCGTCGCTGCAAACATGTTTGTTTTGGCATGCGGTTAGTCGGCTGTTTGCCTGCTGAGGCCGCTATGGTCCGCTTAAGGCGCCGGCATCGATCAAGTCGAGTTCGGGCCGACCATGGGCGCCATGGTCTCTGAGAAGCAACGTGATCGCGCAGTTGACATGATCTCAGCCGCGCAAGAGGAAGGGGCGCGGATTGCAGCTGGCGGGCATAAGGCGAATATTCCAGGCGCATTTTTGGAACCTACAGTCTTGACCGAAGTTTTGCCGCATGTGTCGATTGCGCAAGAGGAGGTGTTTGGACCTGTCGTTTCAGTTTTGAAATTCACGACGGATGAGGAAGCCATCCAGATTGCCAATGGAACCCCTTATGGTCTTGTTGGCGGGGTCTTCACACGCGACCTTGATCGCGCAACCCGCGCCGCCCGGCGCATGCGAGCGGGGCAGGTATTTGTCAATGAATGGTATGCCGGCGGTGTTGAGACACCTTTTGGTGGGTTCGGCAAATCAGGCTATGGCCGCGAGAAAGGTCGCGAGGCACTCTGGAACTATGTGCAGACCAAAAACATCGCCATCAAGTTGAACGGTTGAGCCAGATCGTCCAGTCCTGTCCAGCAATGAAGGTGGCGCGCTATGGGGCTTTGGCACGGGTGGCTGGGTCATTTATCGGCCGCGCAGAATTTTGTCAGGTCAACCATTTCAGCAGGATTGGTACAATGAGACTGGTCAGCAAGGCATTGAGCGCCATGGCAATGCCTGCATAGGCGCCGGCAATTGGATTGACTTTGAAGGCGCGCGCCGTGCCGATGCCATGGGCCGCAACACCCACTGCAAATCCTCGCGCTTGCTAATCTGTGATCGACAAGATGTTCATCAACGGGGTCACGGTAATCGCCCCGATAATTCCTGTCAAAATCACCAGAACGGCGGTGAGCGTTGGAATGCCGCCGACAGCTTCCGAAATGCCCAGCGCAACAGGCGCTGTGGTGGATTTTGGCGCGAGGGACAGCAATACACTGAAGGGCAGATCAAAAAACTGCGCCAATAAAATGGCGGATCCTGCCGCCACCGTCGAGCCCGCGATCAGGGCGCATAGGATGGGAATAACGGATTTTTGGATCGTGGCGCGGTTGTCCCAAAGGGGCAGGGCCAAAGCGACCGTTGCCGGACCCAAAAGAAAATGGATAAATTGTGCGCCTTCGAAATAGGTGCCGTAATCGGTCTTGGTCAAAACAAGGACCGGTGAGAGCAGCAGGACCGACAACAACACCGGGTTGGCCCAGGGGGGATTTCCCAAACGTGCCGCCAGGCCTTCGGCGATCAAATAGGCGCCAATTGTGGCTGTAAGCCAGAGTAGGGGCGCGGCGGATAAGTAACTCCAAAGGCTGATAAAATCATTCATTTTGCAGCCTGTACATAAGCCGTTTGGTCGCAATGAATGTGGCGACAGTCACAAGCATCGACAAAATTGTCGACAGGGTGAGAACCATAAGCAACCTGGCCCAATCCGATGACAGAACCTCTAAATTGCCAATAACCCCGACACCGGCGGGTACAAACATCAAAGACAAATGGGCCAGAATGACTTGTGTCGTCGGGCGCAGGGCGCTCGCCAAAGGCGGCCTTAGGGCAAGAGCCGCCAGCAAAATCACCAAACCCAAGACAGGGCCGGGAATAGGCAGGCCCAACCCGCGCGCTGCAAACTCACCGATAAGTTGACAGCCAAGAAGCAATCCTAAAGTTCGAAGCATCAGCGCCACACTCCTTATTCAGGCCACAGTGACGGGGAACTGGCGCGGAGGCAATCTCTTAAAGGATATTCACTCAAAACGGCATCGAAAGCTACCTTAAAGCCCGAGGTGGAGGAGGCGTTAAAGGTAGGTGATTTTCTCTGTCAAATCGTCCCTACCATGCCAATCCCAATATGTTTTGAGGAGTTGCGCCGTGATGGGGCCGATTGCGTCATTGCCCAGAATGGTTTTATTCACGCGTGTGACAGGCACCGGGCCACCGGCTGTGGTTGCGGTAAACACCTCATCGGCCGATAGGAATTCAGCGAGGCTAATGTCTGCCTCTGCACAGGGAATGCCAAGGTCGGCGCAGATCTCTAGGACGGTTTTTCTGGAAATGCCTTCAAGCATTCCCGATCTGGGTGTCAGCACTTTGCCCTCCACCACTGCGAAGATATTAAAGCCCGGCCCTTCGGTAATATAGCCGTTTGCGTCGAGCAATACGGTGGTGTCGTAGCCGGCATCTAAAGCGTTAAACAGCGCGGCGGTCATGTCACCCCAGTGATAGTTTTTAACCGTGGGATCAACCGACTGCGGCGGTATGCGCCGCAGGTTCTCTTCAACAAAAATATGGGCGCCCCGTTGTGCCACCTCCTGTGGGATCACCCAAATGAATGGCACGGCCCAGGCGTAAAAATGGTTGGTGCAGGCTCTTGGATCACGCGTGCCCGGAATTTTAGGTGTACCGCGTGAGGCCACCATCGACACATAGGCCGATTTCAGCCCTGACGTGGCCACCAATTCGACCAAAGCCGCCTTTATCTCCGCGCGGGTCATGCCGACATCCAGTCGCAATTTATCCATCGAAACCATGAAGCGGTCTAAATAATCTTCCAGCCGAAAGAAGGCACCGTCCCAGACATGGACAACATCATATGTGATATCCGAACGTGTCAAACCCCAATCAAATACGGAAATCTTGGCCTCAGATACCGCAATGACCTTGCCATCCATCCATGCGGCACCGGCGGAGTACATCATCTCATAGCCTTTTCATTATTGTGCGCAACAGCTGTCATTTTTTCACGCCATTTTGCGCCATAACATAATCCACCAGATGCGGCACATAATCTTCCGGGCCATCGCCACTGGCTGCGAATGCCAGAGCAAAACTATTTTTCACCGCCCCACCAATGGGATTTGCCAAATGGACACCATCGGCCATATTGGCAAGATAACTTGTGTCTTTCAAAGCGTTTTTCAGTGTGAATTTATGCGCCTCGCGGTTGCCCTCCAGCGCATAGCCCATGAAGGTTTGATAAAATCCGCAATCCATTCGGCTGCCGCGAATAACGGAGTCAAATTGCGCGGTGGTGATGCCAACTTTCTCGGCCAGAGCCAGGGCCTCTGAATACATCGCGGCATATCCGAGCGACAAGAAATTGTTGAGTAATTTCATTTTGTGCCCGGCGCCATTGTCTCCCATATGCACGATGGACCGCGCCCAGGTTTCAACCACGGGTTTAATGCGGGCAAAGACCTCTTCTGTTCCGCCGATCATTGTCGACAATTCGCCGGATTCGGCCTGAACGGGCGTGCCGCCCAGAGGTGCATCGGCCATATGACAGCCCTGTTCCGCCAGGCGCGCGGCCAGACGTGTTGTCGAATTGGGATCTGAGGTTGAGCAGTCGATGATCACTGTGCCTGGACGCAGATCCGGCAAGAGCTCGGCCACGATAGCCTCCACTTCCGGTGAGCCAGGTGCGCATATATGAATGACGGTTGTATTGCGGGCCATATCGGCCAGAGAGCTGACCTCCGTTGCGCCTTTGGACAGCAGATCATCCACCGGCGCGCGATTGCGATGGGCCCGGACATAGACAGGGTAACCTGCACTTAGGATATTCTTTGCCATACCGTGCCCCATGAGGCCAACGCCAATAAATCCGATCGTCTCTGCTGTATTATTCATAACTTATCCCTATTTACGGAGTTGCCTTGAGGGGCATTGCTGTCTTTAGTCTCTGCGCTGTGCTCTGTGAAACTGGAGTGAAAAGAGGCGCTCTTGTCAAGTCACAGCCTTTTGGCGCCAGCGGCGCTTGTGCTGTGATGCAGGGTTTTCACACTGTGGTCCTGCGCTCAAAGCTTTTCAGGCGATGGGCGCTCAGCGATCCAAAGATCGACAACACAAAGATGGAGGCAATCAAGATCAGCGGTGTTCCATCAAAAAAGTGCCCGGCCACCGATGCCAAAAGGATAGAGCCCAAGGTCGCGACGGCGCTGGTGACGCTGGCGGCTGTGCCGGCGATATGCCCGAGTGGCTCCATCGCCAAGGCTGTGAGGTTGCCCAATGTCATTCCCGCTTGAAAAAACAGTCCAAAAATCCAAAATATGAAGAGCGCAAAGCCAAGGTCACCGGCCATCAGCCCTTGCGCGTTCAAAGCAAGCATCCCCAGGCTCCAGACAATCTGTATGCGCAGGGTTGCACTGATCAGGCGGCGCATCCCGAGGCGCATGACGATCATGGAGTTGAGAAAACTGGCCGAGGCGGACAGGCCAGCCACCAAGGCAAACCATTGGGGGAAGCTGTCGGCGCGGTGATAGAATTGATCGAAGATTTGCTGCACCATGAGGATGCTCAAAAACAGCATCGCATAGGCAAAGACCATGGTCAGCATCGACATCCGCACCATGCCGAGGGAAAATATCTCGACCAAGGCGGCTTGAAACGCCTCTCGGCGGAAGGGGATGCGCTGCTCTGGCGCTAAGGGTTCTTGAATTCGCAATCCGGTCCAAGCGGTGCTGAGAGCTGAAAATACAATGAAAATCACAAAGATTGATTGCCAAGCGAAAATTGAGATCAATCCCGCCCCAAGCAGGGGGGCAAGGGCCGGAACAATGGAGAAAATGATCATAACAAATGAGGAAATACGTGCCATCTGACGCCCGGAGTATAGATCGCGGATCAAAGCCTGGGAGACAACGCGGGGGGCGGCGGCACCGAAGCCTTGACAGAGGCGCGCAACGATCATGGTCTCAAGATTGCTGGCGAGAATGCAGGTGATGGAGGCCAAAATATAAAGGCCGGCGCCCCAATAAATTACGGTTTTGCGGCCAAAGCTGTCCGACAGCGGGCCGGCGATCAATGTGCCGGCCGACATGCCAATAATGAAGGTCGACAAGATTAATTGCACGTTATTGGGCCGCTCAGGTGTCAGCTGTGCCGAGATATCCGGCAGCGCTGGCAACATCGTGTCAATCGAGATGGCAACCGTGGCCACCAACATGGCCATCAGGGCGATAAATTCGGGCGTAGAGATCCGCATGCCTATCCAGACTTAAATGTGTTTCTAGGTTAGTCGTGGGAATTGACTGAAAAGTAAACACCCTCTGCGCTGGGTTATGCGGCGAGCGCCAAACAGATCACAACCAAAGTCGTCAGCAGTGCGCGCAATTTCAGCCACCAATCTGGCGTCAATCCCTGACGAAAGAACAGGACGTCCAGGCCAAAGAGCACCAGGAACCCGCCGATCAGCGCCGCGAGCTGCATGGGCGCCCTGCTGGCCAGAAAGAAAGCGGCCCAGAGCGCCGGCAGGACCGAGAGGCCAAAAAACAAGGGCGCATTTTGCTTGGGTGCTTTGCACGCGAAGCCCCAAAGCACGCCGGACATAAATGATAAAATCACTGCTCCATAGGTCAGCTGTAGGCTGCGCCCAACAAAACCGGGGCCGAGCCACTCCGCGATGGGCAGGGCAATCGCCGGGTTCCAAGCGCTCATAGCGCCCCAAAAAAACGGCAGCACGCCGGCGAGGCCAAGCCACAGGGGGGCGGTGGGGATTTGGGTTTGAAAGGCGCGGATGTTGAGACGCATCATGGGGTGTGGTCTTTGGTTGCGAGACGTTTAAAAAACTGGTCGGCATCGGATCGGATGGCCTGTTGTTTGTCTGCATCCATGCGGTCGTAAACTCGGAACATCATTGCGACCCGTGGATTGGCGCGCAGCTTGGCGCGATTGCGGTCGAGAAAATCCCAATAAAGGTAATTAAATGGGCAGGCCTTTGGGCCGTTTTTGGCCGTGACGCTATAGCTACAGCCTTTGCAATAGTTGGACATTTTGTTGATATAGCCACCGCCAGAGGCATAGGGCTTGCTGGCCAATTGACCGCCATCAGCAAAGAGCGCCATGCCCGACACATTCGGCAGCTCGACCCATTCGAAAGCATCTGCATAAACGCTTAAAAACCAATCATTGACCTGCGCGGGCAAGATGCCGGCCAGGAGCGCAAAATTGCCCAGGACCATCAGCCGTTGGATGTGGTGCGCATAAGCATGATCAATCGTCTGTTGCACCGATTGGCGCAGACAATTCATGCGCGTGTCAGCGGTCCAGTAAAAGTCGGGTAAATCGCGCTGGGCATCGAAAAAGTTGAGCGCGTCATAGCCGGGCATATTTTGCCAATAGAGCCCGCGCACAAACTCGCGCCATCCCAAAATTTGCCGAATAAAGCCTTCAACCGCATTGAGAGGCGCTTGGCCTCGATGGTAGGCCTGCTCAGCGGCGGCAATACACTCAAGCGGCAGCAACAAGCCGGTGTTGAGATAGAGCCCGATATGCGCATGAAACATCCAGGCTTCATCTTGCAGCATGGCATCTTGGTAGTCGCCAAAGAGGGCCAAGCGTTGCTCAATAAATTGCTGCAACGCCCCGCGGGCGCCCTCGGCGGTCACGGCGAAATGGAAGGGGCCTGCTGTGCCCATGTGATCGGGGAACAGGTGTTCGACCATCGTGCAGACCTCTTGGGTGACGTCATCGGGCGCAAGGCGAAACCTATCGGGAATGGCAATTGTCGCATTGGGCGCTTTGCGGTTGTCGCTGTCAAAATTCCACTGATCTCCAATCGGCTGGTCCCACTCCATCAGGACAGTGTACCGCTTGCGCATCTCACGATAGAAATACTCCATTCGCAGGGACTTGCGCCCCGCGCTCCAGCTGCGAAACTCACTATGGCTGGCGAGAAACCGCGTGTCGGGGCGAATATCAACCGGCAGATTAAACAGGTCAGGCCAAAGCTTGATCTCCTCCAAAACACGATACTCGCTGGGCTCTGTCACGACGATTTTGTCAAAATCGCCCATTTGAACTGCGCGGGCCACCGCATCGGAAAAGCGTGACACAGGCGCGGCATCATCGAGCTTATGGTAGATCACGCGGTAATGGGCTTGCTGCAGATCTTGTGCGAAATGCCGCATGGCGGAGAAAATAAAGACCAGTTTTTTCTTGTGGTGTTTGACATAGGTGGCTTCTTGCTGGACTTCACAGAGCAAGATGGTGTCGTGGTCCTGATCGGCATCGTGCAAACTCGAAATGGTTTTGCTAAGCTGATCGCCTAAGATTACGCGCAATACCGCCACTTTGTCCTCAATTCCGTTATGCCTGGGCGGATGCCCTCTGCTGGAGGTTTAGCTAGGTTGAAGTGAGCGAAGAGCAACGCCGCCCTGTGGTTTTTCGTCCGGTGATTGGCGAAGAGCGCATTGCAATATCGGCTTGCCGCAATAGCTCACAGGCAATACAGGAGCTGGCGATGACACAACAGATGATGGCCACCCGCGCGGCAGGGCAGGCGCGGCTTGAAGAATTCGCCGTAAAAATGGGGCGCGATTATGCCCAAGGGCGCAATTTTGATCGCGGACCGGGCGCGCATCGCGATGTGTCGATGCTGTCGGCTTATATTCGACGTAGGCTCTTGACCGAGCAGGAGGTCATTGCCACGGCCATCAAAACCCAAGGGGCTGAAGCCTCTGCCAAATTCATCGATGAGGTGATTTGGCGCAGTTATTTTAAGGGGTGGTTGGAACAGCGGCCCGAGGTGTGGGACAGCTATACCGCGGGGCTGCGGCAAGACTTGGCCGCGCTGGAAGGCGATGCGGAGCTGCGCCAGGCGGTTCAGGCCGCCGAAACAGCGCAGACGGGTTTGGCCTATTTCGACAGTTGGGCCAAGGAGCTTATTGAGACCGGATATCTGCACAACCATGCGCGCATGTGGTTTGCCTCCATATGGATTTTCACTCTGAGATTGCCATGGCGTCTTGGGGCAGATTTTTTCTTGCGAAATTTATTGGATGGGGATCCGGCCTCCAATACCTTGAGCTGGCGCTGGGTCGCGGGGCTTCATACGCGCGGCAAACCCTATGTCGCTCAGGCGAGCAATATCGCGCGCTTTACCGAAGACCGTTTTGCGCCGCGCGCGCAGGAGTTGACGCAGAGCGCGTCCGGGCTGGAGACGCTTGAGCCGGACGGTTTGCCCGCGTGTCAAGCTCCAAGGACTCCAAAGGCACCGCAGAGGCACCTTCCAACGGCGATCTTGCTGACGGAGGAAGATTGCCGGATCGAAGATTTCCCCCTCCAAGACTTGATCTGCACCACCGCCGCCACTTTGGCCGCGAGCCCCCTGCGTTCGCCGCGCAAAGTCGCGCAGCTCGTGGTGCAGTTTGAGGCGGCGGCTTTGGCCGATGTTGCGCAAAGATCGGGCCTTGCGGCCCGAGCGATGCCAATGGGCGCGCCATCAGATCTTGCGCGATGGGCGGTGCAATCGGGCGCAAAGCAAATTGTGACGCCCTATGTGCCTGTTGGCCCCCTGCGCGATTGGCTCGCGCGTGCCAAACCAGAGCTGGATGCGGCGGGAATTTCCTTGGCTGAATGGCGCCGCGATTGGGACGCGATGATATGGCCCCATGCGACCGCTGGATTTTTTAAGGTCAAAAAGCAAATTCCGAAATTCTTGCGCATGATGTCTCAGTGAGCGCATAACGCCCGTCTTTGGCCCCCAGCAGCCAGAGCGGCGGCTTGCGCAAGTACTGTCTTGCATAATGAAACGAATGCAATAAGCACATCGGTAATACCTTACGGTTACCGCGCTCAACCCATTGTTTATAAATAGGGAGGCGCGGAGTGCGGTGTTTGTGACCCGTTCTTTTGTGGAAAGCCGAGCGCTTGGGTTCATTTGCCAAGACTGTGGGTGACAGAAGGGCCAAAGTCTTGCGACAGACAAGAACGCTAAAAACTAAAGATTTCGAATAGGGAGAGAATGAATGAAAATTACGATGACTGTGAACGGCAAATCGGTATCTCGTGATGTTGCCGGAAATACTTTGTTGGTCGAATATATTCGGGATCATTTGCGATTGACCGGCACCCATGTGGGCTGTGACACAAGCCAATGCGGGGCTTGCGTTGTGCATGTGGATGGCAAGGCGTTGAAATCTTGCACCATGATGGCGGCCAGCGCTGATGGTGCGGCGGTCACGACTGTGGAAGGGCTCGCAAAATCGAAAGATGATCTGCATCCCATGCAGGTTGCGTTCAAGGAAAACCATGGTCTGCAATGCGGCTTTTGCACCTCGGGTATGATTATGACCGCAACAGATATGGTCGCACGCTATCAGGCGGCGGGCAAAACACTGACCGAAGAAAATATCCGCCATGAGCTTGAAGGCAATATTTGCCGCTGCACAGGCTATCATAACATTGTGAAATCCATCGCGGACGGCGCGTCCAAGATGACGTCAGCATAGAGGGGGACGGGATATGTCAGAAGGAATTGGCGCGCGTGTTTTGCGCAAGGAAGACAAAAGATTCATCACCGGCAAAGGCCGTTATACCGACGATATCATCGAGCCGAATCAGGCCTATGCCGCCTTTGTGCGCAGCCCGCATGCGCATGCTCGGATTGTCTCGCTGGACACATCCGCAGCTTTGGCAATGGAGGGGGTTGAAGCCGTTTTGACCGGCTCAGAATTGGTCGCCGATGGCATTGGCAACATCATCTGCGGCTGGGGTATTACCTCCAAAGATGGCACGCCAATGAATATGGGCGCTTGGTCCGCTTTGGCCACCGAGAAAGTGCGCTATGTGGGCGATGCGGTCGCCATTGTTGTGGCCGACAGCAAATCTCAGGCAAAATTGGCCGCTGAAGCGGTGGTTGTGACCTATGAAGAGCTGCCGGTTGTGGTCGGCGCGGTTGCGGCCTTGGCACCGGGTGCCCCGCAAATTCATGACAATGCCCCTGGCAATTTGATCTTTGATTGGGAAATTGGGGATTTGGCGCAAACCGACGCGGCACTGTCCTCTGCGGCGCATGTGACGGAGATGGCGATCACCAACAATCGCTTGGCGCCCAATCCAATGGAGCCGCGATCCGCGATTGCCACATTTAATGAGGCAGAAGATCACTACACGCTCTATACCACCAGTCAGAACCCCCATGTGGCCCGTTTGGTGCTCTCGGCCTTCTATAATGTTGCACCTGAGCATAAATTGCGGGTGATTGCGCCAGATGTCGGCGGCGGTTTTGGGTCCAAGATCTATATTTATCCCGAAGAGATTGCCTGCCTATGGGCCTCGATGAAATCGGGCCGTTCGGTGAAATGGACCTCAGATCGCACCGAGGCTTTCCTCACCGATGCCCATGGCCGCGATCACGTTTCAACCGCAAAAATCGGTTTTGACAGCGATGGCAAGATTGTCGGCTTGAAGGTGAACACCAAGGCAAATTTCGGCGCTTATATGTCCCTGTTTAGCTCGGCCGTGCCCACCTATCTCTATGCGACATTGCTGTCAGGCCAGTATGATATTGCAAATATCTATTGTGACGTTCAGGCGGTTTACACCAATACCGTGCCCGTGGATGCCTACCGCGGTGCGGGGCGTCCAGAGGCCTGTTTTGTGGTCGAGCGCCTCATGGAAACGGCGGCGCGTGAAATGGGCATGGACCCTGCGGAGCTGCGGGCCAAGAACTTCGTGCGCAGCTTCCCGCATCAAACGCCGGTGATCATGGCCTATGACAGCGGCGATTTTGAAGCCAATCTAAAACAGGCTCAAGCGGCCGCAGATGTGGCGGGGTTTGCCGCAAGAAAAGCCGAAGCGGCCAGCCGTGGTAAGCTGCGCGGGCTGGGCTATTCCAACTATATCGAAGCCTGTGGCATCGCGCCTTCGGCTGCGGTGGGAAGCCTTGGAGCGGGGGTCGGTCTGTGGGAGAGCGCAGAGGTTCGCGTCAATCCCGTGGGCACCATAGAGATTCTCACCGGCTCGCACAGCCATGGGCAAGGGCATGAAACCACCTTCGCGCAGATTGTGGCGGAGCGCTTTGATTTGCCAACGGAAAATATCCAGATTGTCCATGGGGACACCGATAAGGTGCAATTTGGCATGGGCACTTATGGCTCCCGTTCTGGCGCTGTGGGCATGTCCGCCATTGTCAAAGCGATGGATAAAGTCGAAGCCAAGGTCAAGAAAATCGCCGCACATGTGCTTGAGGCCGGCGAGGATGATATTGTGATCGAGGGCGGGGCCGTGAAAGTGGCTGGCACCGACAAACAGATGCTTTGGCATGAGGTTGGTCTTGCGGCCTATACGGCCCATAATACCCCCGAAGGCATGGAGCCGGGTTTGAAGGAAAGCGCCTTTTATGATCCGACCAATTTCACATTCCCAGCGGGGTGTTATATTTGCGAGGTCGAAGTCGATCCCGAAACCGGGGTGACGGAGGTGGTGCAATTTGTGGCCTCTGATGACTTTGGCACCATCATCAACCCAATGATTGTGGAGGGCCAAGTGCATGGCGGTATCGCGCAGGGCATTGGCCAGGCGATGCTTGAAAATGTGGGCTATGACGCCTCCGGTCAACAGCTCTCGGCCAGCTATATGGATTATGCCATGCCGCGCGCTGATGATTTGCCAAATTATTCAGTGCATCACGCCTCGACCACCTGTCCTGGAAACCCACTAGGAATGAAGGGCTGTGGAGAGGCCGGAGCGATTGGCTCGCCGCCAGCGGTGATCAACGCCATCACGGATGCTATTGGCAATAACAATCTTTCAATGCCGGCCACCCCTGCTGCGGTTTGGGCCGCCTTGCAGGACGTGAGCCAGAAACTTGCAGCTGGATAAGGAGTTCGGACGATGTATGAGACCAATTTTCATAAAGCGGCCACAGCACAGGAAGCTGCCGCCCTATTAAACACCTGTGAGGATGGGAGAGTCCTGGCAGGGGGGCAAACTTTGATCCCCACCATGAAGCAAAGACTTGCCGATCCGACGGATGTGATTGATATCAGCGCTGCGGCGGATCTGCGCGGGATCACCATTGCCGGCAATGAGGTCACTATTGGGGCCATGACAACCCATGCTGAGGTGGCCGGACATGCCGCTCTTGCCGCTCTGTGCCCTTCGATTTGCAAACTGGCGGCCAATATTGGCGATCCGGCTGTTCGGCATCGCGGAACAATTGGCGGGTCTTTGGCCAATAATGACCCGGCGGCCGATTATCCCGCCGCGGCTTTGGCCTTGAACGCGCGAATCCACACCACATCGCGTGAAATTGCGGCGGATGATTTTTTCCAAGGCATGTTCACCACGGCTTTGGACGAGGATGAGATCATCACGGCCGTGAGCTTCACTGCCCCGGCGAAAGGTGGCTATGGCAAGTTTCCTAATCCGGCGTCACGCTATGCAATGGCGGGGGTGTTTGTGGCCAAGTTGGCGGATGGCAGCGTGCGGGTTGCGGTCACCGGCGCCAGTGAAGATGGGGTCCATCGCCATGACGGGCTGGAAGCGGCCTTGAGTGCGGATTGGTCGGCCTCTGCGGTCGATGGGGTTGCGATCTCATCGGATGGGCTTTTGTCGGATATGCATGGCAATGCGGACTATCGCGCCAATTTGATCAAGGTCATGGCCAAACGCGCTTTGGCCTAGATCTTTCACAAACCTTGCACACCAACCCCATTTTGGGGTTGGTGTTGCCAATTTATGGGGCAGATATCGTGCAAAACTTGCCGCAGTCCATCGACGCAACCACCGCTCTGCTTGCCTCTGAAGGCTATCTGGCCGATCGTGCTTTGTCGACTTTGACCTTCCTCTCTCTTTCGCTCAACCGACCAATCTTTTTGGAGGGCGAAGCAGGGGTAGGCAAAACAGAACTGGCCAAGGTGATCGCCAACGGGCTTGGACGAGATTTGATCCGTCTGCAATGCTATGAAGGGTTAGACGCCAGCAGCTCGGTCTATGAATGGAATTTTGCCGGCCAAATGCTGGCGATGCGCAATGGCGCAGAGCAGGCCGACATATATTCAGAAAAATACTTGATCAAACGTGCCCAGTTGCAGGCGGTTGAACCGCATCCTACGGGGCCACCGGTGTTGCTGATTGATGAGATTGACCGCACTGATGCGCCTTTTGAGGCGTTTTTACTGGAGGCGCTCTCTGATTTTCAAGTGACCGTGCCAGAGCTGGGCGTGATCAAAGCCCCAGAACCGCCGATTGTGATTTTGACCTCCAATCGCACGCGGGAGGTGCATGATGCGTTGAAGCGCCGATGTCTGTATCACTGGGTCGATTACCCGGACTTCGACCGCGAGATGGACATCTTGCGTGCGCGCCTGCCCGAGGTGAACGCGCATTTAAGCCATGAGGTGGTGGCTTTCATCCAAAGGCTTCGCGAGGAAGAGCTGTTCAAACGGCCAGGACTGGCGGAGACCTTGGATTGGGCCAAATGCCTTGTGGCGCTGGATGTGGTGGCTCTGTCGCCCGATGTGATCACAGACACCATTGGCGCCGTGCTGAAATATCAAGATGACATTGCCAAGATCACCGGGGGGCCTGCAACGCGTATTTTGGAGCAAATCAGGCAAGATATGCAGGCGCTGTAATGGCAGATGCCCCAGGGAGATTGCCGGATAATATCGTCTATTTTGGCCGCGCCTTGCGCCGGGCCGGAGTCCCGGTCGGAACGGCGCAAATTCTTGAGGCTCTGCGGGCGGTAAAGCTGGTTGGCTTTACCAAACGGCAGGATTTTCACACCACCCTGCGGGCGATGATTGTAACCCGGCCAGAGCATTTGCTGATCTTTGATCAAGTCTTCGCGATGTTCTGGCGCGATCCTGATTTTCTGGAGAATATGATCACCAACCTCCTGCCTGTGATCACGGCACCTGCGGTTGAGAAGCCCGTGAAACCGGCACAGAATAGGGCCGCTGAGGCGATGGCGGCCGGTGGTGGCAAGCCGCGCGACCTGCCTCCGCAAGAGCTATTGGAAATAGATGCGCAGTTTTCTCAGTCCGATGTGGAAAAACTGATGCAAAAAGATTTTGAGGCGATGACTGCCATGGAAATTCGCCAAGCCGAACAGGCCATTCGAAGCCTGCGGTTGGATCTGCCGCAACTGGCGGGGCGGCGTTATGAACCGGCGGCGCGGGCTTTGCGGATTGATCGGCGAAAAACCGTGCAACAGGCCTGGCGCAACGGCGGTGAAATCCTGACTTTGGCGAAGCGGCGGGCAAAGCCCAGAAAGCTCAATCTGGTGGTGCTATGTGATATCTCTGGCTCCATGACGCGATACAGCCGGATGATGATGCATTTTGTCCATTCCTGCGCGCAGGCGCGGGGATTGGACTGGGCTGCGGTGCATGCATTTACCTTCGGCACTCAGCTGCACAATATTTCGCCGCAGCTGGGCATCAAAGATCCCGATGCTGCGCTGGTGGCGATAGGTCAACATGTGCAAGATTGGGAGGGTGGCACCCGCATCTCTGCAAGCCTTGGGGCGTTCAATCGCGACTGGGCCCGGCGGGTTTTGTCGACACCTGCGGTGGTATTGCTCATAAGCGATGGGCTCGAGCGGTCGGGACTTGCGGCGCTTGACGGAGAAATGTCCCGACTGGCCTTGCAGGCCCGGGAGCTTATTTGGCTGAATCCCTTGCTGCGGTGGGAGAAATTCTCTCCGCAGGCCGCGGGCATCAAAGCGATGCTGCCGCATGTGTCCTCACTTGTGGCCTGTCACAATCTGAGCAGTCTGGAAGATCTTTCGGATCATTTGAACGGCCGGCGCGTGATCGATCACAAGGCGCGATTGCTGCGGTTGCTCGAATAGGGGCCCGCGGGCCCGATGCGGCGCAGGGCTGTGCACTGCGCGGGGTGATTGATGCCCGGCCGACATTTGGTTATGATTGTGCAAAGTGCAATCTATGAGGGGCGCGATGTCCAATCTGCTCAAAAAACCTTTTGGCACCCATGGAAAAGTGCATGAAATCACGCCGCAGTCTGCCGGCTGGCGCTATGTGGGCTTTTCGCTCTACCACTTGCGCGCTGGCGAACGCGCGGCCGAGCTGACGGGGGATCGCGAAGTCATTTTGGTGATGGTGGAAGGCAAAGCGCAGATCTCGGGCGGAGGGCAGAATTGGGGGGTCTTGGGCGCGCGGATGTCCGTCTTTGAAAAAACGCCGCCCCATTGTCTTTATCTGCCCAATGACACCGATTGGGTGGCTGTGGCCGAGACCGATTGTGTCATTGCTCTGTGCACAGCGCCGGGCAAAGGGGGGCATGCGGCGCGGCGGATCGGGCCAGAGGGCATCTCGCTGACGGAGCGCGGCAAGGGGGTGAATACCCGTTATATCAATAATATAGCGATGGAAAATGAAGATTACTGCGACAGCTTGCTGGTGACAGAGGTGTTCACACCGCCCGGGCATTGGTCCTCCTATCCCAGCCATCGCCATGATGAAGATGATTACCCGCGGATCACCTATCTTGAGGAGACCTACTATCACCGGCTCAATCCTGCGTCCGGCTTTGGGATCCAGCGGGTCTATACGGATGACGGGCAATTGGATGAGACAATGGCGGTCAAAGATGGGGATGTGGTCTGTGTGCCGCGCGGCCACCATCCCTGCGGTGCGCCCCATGGCTTTGAAATGTATTATCTAAATGTCATGGCCGGGCCACTGCGCAAATGGCGATTTGTGGCGGCACCAGAGGTGGAATGGATCTTGGAGCGCGACGCTTAAGGGGTGGCGTGAACCGGCTCTAGAGCAAGGCGAAAATCACCGGAGCAAAGAAAACGCCGAGGCCCGCCGCCATGCCCTCTAGGCCGTCGGGGTTGTGTCACGAATTAACTTCCAATTGACCGCATCCAAAAGGGCCTCAAAACTGGCGTCGACGATATTGGCAGAAACGCCGACAGTGGCCCAGCTGCGCCCTTTGCTGTCTTCGCAGTCGATCACCACGCGCGTAACGGCCTCTGTGCCGCCTTGGGTGATGCGAACCTTGTAATCGGTCAAATTCATGTCATCGATCATGGCCTGATAGGGGCCAAGGTCCTTGGCCAGCGCTTTCGAGAGCGCATTCACAGGGCCCCGGTCATTGCCCAGCTCATCCATCGATTCGCTGACGGACATTTTCTTTTCGCCGTCAATTCGCACCACAACCAATGCCTCCGATAAAGAGACCATGCGATTGTATTTGTTTTTGCGCCGCTCCACCGAGACTTTGTAGCGTTTGACTTCAAAAAAATCTGGACAGAGCCCCAATTCGCGCCGCGCCAATAGCTCAAAACTGGCTTGCGCAGTGTCGTAGGAATATCCCTGTGCTTCGCGCTCTTTGACCAGTTCCAAAATGCGCCCCAGGGCGGGATCGTCTTTTTCGACGATCAAATTGGCCTCTTTCAGGCGCTTGCGTAGGTTGGATTGCCCGGCTTGGTTCGACATAGGGATGTCGCGCTGATTGCCGACCAAGGCCGGGTCGATATGTTCATAGGTGACAGGGTTCTTGAGGATGGCGCTGGCATGTAGGCCGGCTTTATGCACAAATGCACTGGCGCCAACGAAAGGCGCCTGCGGCGCTGGTATTCGGTTGAGAATATCGTCGAGCACCCGCGAGGCGCGTTTTAAGTTGCGCAAAGCCGCATCGGTGATGCCGATCTCATAATGCGACCGGTAGGGCTCTTTCAATTTGAGGATGGGCAGAAGCGAGGTGAGGTTGGCATTGCCGCACCGCTCGCCCAGCCCGTTCAGCGTGCCTTGAATCTGCCGTGCCCCGGCATCGATGGCCGCCAGAGTATTGGCGACAGCATTTTCTGTGTCGTTATGGGCGTGAATGCCCAAATGATCGCCCGGCAGTCCGGCGGCGATGACCTCTTGCACGATCTGCCCAACCTCAGCCGGCAAGGCGCCCCCATTGGTGTCGCATAGCACAATCCAGCGTGCGCCTGCCGCAAAGGCGGCATGGATGCAGGCGCGCGCGTAGTCGGGATTGGCCTTATAGCCATCAAAGAAATGCTCCGCATCAAATAGGGCTTCTCGGCCTTGGCTGACGAGGTGTTCGATTGAGCGGGTGATATTCTCAATATTCTCGTCCAAGGTGATGCCAAGTGCGGTTTCGACATGAAAATCATGGGTTTTGCCGACAAGGCAGACGGCCGCTGTATTGGCATTGACGACAGCATTCAGGGCTGTGTCATTTTCGGCCGAATGTCCGGCGCGTTTGGTCATGCCAAAGGCTGTGAAAGTGGCGCGGAGTTTGGGTTGGCTCTCGAACCAGGCGCTGTCGATCGGATTGGCTCCTGGCCATCCTCCTTCGATGTAATCCACGCCAAGCGTGTCTAGGGTCGCTGCGATTTGCTGTTTTTCCGCAAGAGAAAATTGCACCCCTTGAGTCTGCTGACCATCCCTTAAGGTGGTGTCGTAGACATATAGGCGTTCTTTGGTCATGTCGGGCTCCAGTTTGCGCGCATAAAACCAGCACAAGGCAAAAGGTCAACCCCGCGCCTTAGCCTCTTCGCTCTAAGGCTGCACGATCAAAGCGTCGAGCCCATGGAAATGGTAGCTGTTGGCATAGGTTGGCGTTTGGCAGATGTGCAAATTCTGGCAGCGGTCAAAGAGCACCTGCAACCCGAGTGAAATTTCCAGCCGGGCAAGTGGCGCGCCGACGCAAAAATGCAATCCTGCTCCGAAGGATTGATGGGCCGTGGTTTTGCGGTGCGGATCAAATATATGGGGATTTTCGACAAAGGCGGGATCGCGATTTGCTGCGGCCAATAGGCATGCCACCTCTTGGCCCTTGTGAATGTCAAAGCCAAAACACGTCGTGTCTTCATAAGCAAATCGGGTGAAGAGATGCAGCGGCGGATCGAAGCGTAAGACTTCTTCAACCAATTGCGGAGTCACCTCACGATAGGGGCTCGGCAGCAGGGTTTTGAGAGCATTGCCCAGCGTATGCACCGTGGCCTCATGACCGGCGTTGAGCAGTAATATGCAGGTGGAGATCAACTCAGCGCCGGTGAGTTTGTCCCCCGCTTCCTCGGCCGAAATGAGATCGGACAACAGATCGTCGCGCGGCTGGTTGCGACGATGGGCGATGTAGCTGCCAAGGAAAGCGGTAAACTCCAGCGTGGCCTGATTGGCTGCGATTTCCGTCTCATAGCTGCGGTTCGATTGATACATGGCCACCATGGCGTTGGACCAGCTCAGAAGATCCGAGCTGCGATCGGTGGGCACGCCCAAGAGTGTGGCGATGATATGCACCGGTAGGGGGCGGGCGAAGGTGTTCAGGACATCAAAGGGCTCAGTGGGGAAGGCGTCGATTAACCTGTGGCAAGTCTGTGTGATGTGAGGGGCCATAGCGGCCACCTTTTTGCTGGTAAAGGCGCGCAATACCAAACCGCGCAGCCGGCTGTGGCGCGGTGGCTCTAGCTCAAGCATCGAGTGGCTTTCATTGGCCTGCCAATCGGCGAGATGGGCGGGACATTGGGGCGGGGTCAGGGCCTCGCGGCCAAACTTGCGGTTGGTCAGCAACCCGCGCACCGCCCGGTAACTGACAGCAGCGGGCAACTGATAGTCGTCCCACCACACCAGATCCCCCATGGCGCGGGCGCGGTCATAGGCGGCATAGGGATTTTGCACAAAACTGGGGTCTGTTGGCGATTGTTTGAATGTTTTCATGTCGCCATGACAGCTGAAAAGGCGCTGGGTGGCAAGATGTGTTGACTGTATTTCAACCTCCACCACAAAAACACCGAAACCGCCTTGTTTTTTTGCCATTGCGATATAGAGTATTCTTCACTCCGGGCAAACCGGTTAATTTGGGAGGATACCATGAAATATTTTACTGCGGCTGCGGCCGCTGTTGCATTGTCGTTTTCTGCGAGCTCTGCTTTTGCGGCCTGTGATGCCGGCGAAACCGTGATCAAATTTAGCCATGTGACCAACACAGACAAGCATCCCAAAGGGATTGCTGCAACTATGTTTATGGATCGTGTCAATACGGAAATGAATGGCAAAGCCTGTGTCGAAGTGTTCCCAAACTCCACATTGTACAACGATGACCAAGTGTTGGAAGCCCTGTTGAACGGTGACGTTCAAATGGCCGCGCCATCTTTGTCAAAGTTCGAGCAGTTCACCAAACAGTTCCGCATTTTTGATTTGCCGTTTATGTTCAAAAACATCAATGCAGTGGATGAGTTCCAGAGCTCCGCAACCGGTCAAGCGATGAAAGAATCGATGACCAAGCGCGGCTTGCTTGGCTTGGCGTTCTGGCACAATGGCATGAAGCAAATGTCAGCCAATGTTCCTTTGACCGTACCGAGCGATGCCAATGGTTTGAAATTCCGCGTTCAAAACTCCGAAGTTCTCAAAGCGCAAATGGCAGCCATGGGCGCAAGCCCGCAGCCAATGGCATTCTCTGAGGTCTATGGCGCTTTGCAAACGGGCGTTGTGGATGGGCAAGAGAACACTTGGTCTAATATCTTTGGCCAGAAATTCTTTGAAGTTCAGGACGGTGTGACAGAAACAGATCACGGTGTGATCGATTACCTCGTCGTGACCTCAACAGATTTTTGGGATGGGTTGCCCTCGGATGTGCGTGACCAACTCGCGACAATCCTGACTGAGGTGACCGAGGCCCGCAATGGCGAGTCTACTGCGGTGAACGCGGCGGCCAAGCAAGCGATCTTGGATGCCGGCGGTGTCGTGCGGACATTGAACGCCGAACAGCGCGCCGCATGGGTTGAAGCCATGTTGCCTGTTTGGGATCAATTTGTTGACGGCGTAGGCCAAGAGAACATTGACGCTGCACAGGCGATCAACGCCAACCACTAAAGCGGCTCACAAGGCTATTGGCCTGCAGTAATGCAGGCCAATTTTATATTTTAGGACTTGCAAAATGTCATCATCGCCTCAGACCTCTCACTCAAGAATTGGCCATTGGATCAATGAGATTGAGGAGACCGCCATCGCCCTTCTCCTTGGACTTATGACTCTGATTACATTCACCAATGTGGTCCTGCGCTATGGGTTCAACACAGGATTGATTTGGGGGCTTGAAGCGACAACCTTCTTGTTTGCATGGCTTGTTTTGTTTGGGGTTAGCTATGCGGTAAAGGTGACAGCGCATTTGGGCGTCGATGCGCTCATCAATGTTTTTGAACCGAAAACGCGCCGCATTCTCACGCTGATCGCGGCGGCGGTTTGTGTGGTTTATGCGGGTTTGCTGATGAAGGGGGCCTGGGATTATTGGGCTAATTTCGCCAATTTGCCGCAAACGACGGGGCGTTGGTTTCCAACCGGATTTGAGGAGATGAAACGCACCTCTTACCGCGGATGGTATGAGGTCATTGATATCGCCTTTCCCGAATGGCTGCGCTGGATTCAACCGCTCATGAATGATGGGGATGATTACGAAAAAATCCCACGCTTCATTCCCTATTGTATTCTGCCCTTCGGCATGGCTTTGCTCCTGTTTCGCTTTTGTCAAATTTTTCTGCGCTTGCTGCGCGGCCAAGAGGCCAGTTTGATCGTCAGCCATGAGGTCGAAGAGGCCGTGGCTGAAGTTAAACACCTGAACGCTTAGGACTAACCCTATGGAAGTTGCAATTTTATTTGCTGTTGTTGTTGGTCTGATGCTCATAGGTGTGCCCATTGCGGTCAGCCTGGGCATGGCCTCGATCTTGTTTTTGCTGGCCCTTGGCGATACCTCGCTGGCCTCCATTGCGCAGACCTTCTTTCAAGCCATGGCGGGCCATTATACCCTGCTGGCCATTCCTTTCTTCATCCTCGCCTCAGGCTTTATGTCCACTGGCGGCGTGGCGCGGCGGATTATCCGGTTTTCTGTGGCGCTTGTGGGGCATGTTCCGGGCGGCCTGGCGATTGCCGGCGTATTCGCCTGTATGATGTTTGCCGCGCTCTCGGGCTCCTCTCCGGCCACGGTTGTGGCCATTGGCTCTATCGTGATTGCGGGGATGCACCAGGCGGGTTACACGAAGGACTTTGCCGCCGGTGTCATCGCCAATGCGGGCACTTTGGGCATTTTGATCCCACCGTCCATTGTGATGGTGGTCTATGCCTCCTCGGTGGATGTTTCGGTCGGGCGGATGTTCTTGGCAGGGGTCTTGCCGGGTCTCTTGGCCGGCCTCATGCTGATGGTGACCATCTACATTATGGCGCGGGTGAAAAACCTGCCGAAGGGAGACTGGCAAGGCTGGGAAGAGGTTGCCGCCTCAGTTCTCGATGCCGCCTTTGGATTGGTGCTGATCGTGATCATTCTGGGCGGGATTTACGGCGGTATTTTCACCCCGACAGAGGCTGCCGCTGTGGCCTGCGTCTATGCGTTTTTCGCAGCCCTTATGATCTACCGCGATATGGGCCCGTTGCAGGGCAAGGGCTGGCTGCGTGAAGGCGAGCGACGCGCCAATGGTTTGGGGCTGCGCGTTGTGGCTTTTGCGGTCATTGGGTTCTTGCTGCATGTCTCGCTCGGCAAGGCGGGGGTCTATCCAGAGGGCTGGGGGCTGGCTGTGGCGATTGCTTGGGTTGTGGTCTGCCTTAGCACTGGCTGGGCCATGACCCATTTTGCCGGCCAGCGCAGCCGCGTGGCCTGGCCGGTGGTCGTGATGCTTGGTGCTGTGCCGGGCGTCGTCTTTGCCTATTGGACGATGATCTCAATTTTCCAAGGCCTATCAGAATTCGCCTCAGGTTCGATGCTGGCTTTTGCTGGCACTGGGATTTTGGCGCTTGTGGCGGCGGCCTTCCTCTGTGCGGCCACCGTAGCACCCGCCATCATCTTTACGTTTTCGCTGCATGGGGCGGCGCGTGAGGGAGAAGACACCGGATTTGGCGTCAGTCTTTTGGGCGGCGCCAAGGCGATGACACGCGGTGTCATTGAAGCGCTGATCTATCTGCCAGCAGCCGTTGTCCACAAAGACACCCGCAAGACCTTATTTGAGGCGGGCAAGCTGACGGTGACTTTGATGTTCATCATCGCCAATGCTCTGATCCTCAAACATGTTTTGACCGATGAGCAAATCCCGCAACATATTGCCTCTGCCATGCTATCGGCTGGTTTTGGACCGATCATGTTCTTGGTGATCGTCAATGTCATCTTGCTGATTGGTGGGCAATTTATGGAGCCATCGGGGCTTTTGGTCATCGTGGCGCCCTTGGTCTTCCCGATTGCGATTGAGCTCGGCATTGATCCGATCCATCTGGGCATCATCATGGTTGTGAATATGGAGATCGGCATGATCACCCCGCCCGTGGGGCTCAACCTCTTTGTGACCTCTGGCGTGGCGAATATGCCGATGATGTCAGTTGTGCGCGCGGCCTTGCCCTTTTTGGCGGTGCTCTTCGTTTTCTTAATACTGATTACCTATGTGCCTTGGATCTCGACAGTCTTGCCAAATGCGATGATGGGACCGGAATTGATTGTGAAATGATAGTGTAGACAGATCAATGGCTATGCCCCTGTTGCAAAAGGCTTGCGCGCAAATGGAGGATAATGATGGACCCGGTGACGCTGACCATTGAGATGATCGTTGTGCTGACGGTGCTCTTTGTGACCGTTACATTGTTTGTCACCGAAGCCTTTCGCATCGATTTGACAGCAATCCTAACCATGGTGGCGCTGGGTCTGCTCAGTCAATTGCCGGGTCTTGGCAATCTTGCCGATAGCTCGCGCTTGTTTGACGGTTTTGCCTCAAACGCGGTGATTTCAATCATTGCGGTTATGATCATCGGGGCGGGGCTGGATAAGACCGGTTTGATGTCAAAAGTGGCGGGCTATATTCTGAAAATCGGAGGGGCGAAAGAAACGCGGATTGTGCCGATCATTTCCGGCTCGGTCGGGGTCATCTCCTCTTTCATGCAAAATGTTGGGGCCGCAGCCCTGTTTTTGCCGGTGCTCAGCCGCATTTCGGTGCGGGCAGAATTGCCCATGTCTCGGCTTTTGATGCCGATGGGGTTTTGCGCCATTTTGGGCGGCACGATCACCATGGTGGGCTCGTCGCCGCTGATTTTGCTGAATGATCTTATGGGGGTTGCCAATGCCGGACTTCCAGATGACCAGCAGATGCGCCCCTTTGAGCTTTTCGATGTCACGCCGATAGGCCTGTCTTTGATTGTGACCGGGATCTTATATTTCATGCTCTTGGGTCGCTGGATTTTACCGCGAAGAGACGGTGCGGGTGAGGGCACTTCGGCGCAATCGATGCTTGATTATGTCAAAGCGGTGTACGGGCTAAAGGCTGTGATCTTTGAAGTGAAAGTGCCTGAGGGCAACATTCTTATTGGCCATCGGTTGGCTGATATCATGGATGCGCATCACATCTATATCATCGGCACAGATTATCGCGGCCGCCAAGTGGTGGCCCCCATGGCCCCCACACAGATCGAGGCGCCCTGCCGCTTGGCGATATTGGGCCGCCGGCGCGTGGTGGAGGAATTTGCCGAAATCTATGGCTTGGAAATTTTACCGCAGCTTGACAATTTTTCGGACAATTTTGCCGCGACCCATGCGGGTGTGGCAGAGATTGTTGTGCCGCCCGGCTCATCTGTGATTGGCAAAACGCCGGGGCAGATCCGCTTTCGCGCCACCCATGGCCTGTCCTTGCTCGGCATTCACCGCGGCGCAGAGACTTTGAGCCATGTCGAAACCCCTGACCACGCCGCGACGCGTCTCACCCATGTGCCGCTTTTGGCGGGGGATACTTTGGTGGTGCATACAAAATGGGAATCCCTGACCCGGTTGAGCCGCAACCGCGACTATGTCGTCGTCACGACTGAATACCCGCGCGAAGAGGTGCGGCCGCAAAAAGTGAGCTGGGCTTTGGTCTTCTTTGCCTTGGCGATTGCAATGATTTTATTGACCGATATTCGTCTATCTCTGTGCCTCTTGACCGGGGCTGCGGGCATGATCGTGTCGCGTGTCCTGTCGATTGACGAGGCCTATGAGGCCGTCAGTTGGAATACAGTGTTTCTATTGGCCAGCCTTATCCCCCTTGGGATCGCTGTCCAAGCCACGGGCACAGCCGCTTGGATTGCGCAGCAGGTTCTCATGCTCTTGGAGGGCTGGCCGATTTGGGGCTTGCAATTGGGCGTGGCGATTATGGCGACGATCTTCACCTTGGTGATGTCCAATATCGGGGCCACTGTTTTGCTCGTGCCCTTGGCCGTGTCCATCGCAGTTGCGGCAGGCGGTAACCCGGCGATTTTTGCGCTGACCGTTGCCATATCAACCTCGAACTCTTTTTTGATCCCCACCCATCAAGTGAATGCTCTGATTATGGGTCCGGGCGGCTATAGGGTGGTTGATTTCGTGCGCTGTGGCGCGGGGATGACCCTTTTGTTCTTGGTCGTGTCTATGGTGGTGATGAACCTGGTGTTTTAACTTTCTGCCAAGCTGCGCATAATCGGTAGAAAATCTTCGGCTTTAAGGCTGGCCCCACCCACCAATGCCCCGTTTACATGGGGGATGGCGAAAATTTCTTGCGCATTGCTCGGCTTGACCGATCCGCCATAGAGGATGGAGATCTCCAGACCTGCGGCGCCAAAGATGGCGTGGAGCTGAGCGCGCAAAGCATCGTGGACTTCGGTAATTTCAGCCACAGTGGGCACAAGTCCCGTGCCAATGGCCCAAATTGGCTCATAGGCAATGATGACCCGTGCATCATCAGGCAGCGAGCCGGTCAGCTGGGCCAACACGACCTCGATCGCCCGACCTGCGGTGCGTTGGTCTTGGCTCTCACCAAGGCAAATGATCGGCGTGAGCCCAGAGTCGAGGGCCGCTTGGGCCTTGGTGCGCACCAAACTGTCGCTTTCGCCATAGCCTTCCCGCCTTTCGGAATGGCCAGTGATGACATGGGAGGCACCGCAATCGGCCAGTTGCGCGGCGCTGATATCGCCAGTGAAGGCACCCGACGGGGCGTGGTGGCAATTCTGCCCGCCAATGGCCAATCGCCCAGGCAGGCTGGCCGCGCTGTAGAGCAAATGCGCCGGCGGGCATAGGATGGCTGTGCAGTGAATATTTTGTGCGGCCTCCGCTATGGCTTGGATCTCAGACAGGCTGGCCCGCGTTCCATTCATTTTCCAGTTTCCAGCGGCGATTTTTTGCGGCATCGAAGATCCTTCCACGGGGCGGTTATGTGTTAAGAGTTTTGCATCAAAGAGCGTCGGGCCCAATCGCAGGCCAGCTCTGGCTCATCCATTGCCGCAGCTGGCAGTGTCCAGTAGGGCATGGCGACGGCCCTATTGTCCTTGCCGTCGTGGATGAATTGCTGCGCGCCCTCTGCGGCGAGCTCTTGCGCAAGCGCGCCCTTGGCCTTGATCATCAAAGCGCCCGTGCTGAGGACAAGTGCAAAGAGCACCCCATCGGCATAGACCGCCAATCCGCCAAACATTTTGCGCGTTGTCACCCTGCCGACGCCTGAAAAAAGCTCTTTCACAAAGGCGATATCAGCGTCGGAAATGCTCATTTTTTGGCGAAAAGCGTTTCGTCAAATTTGATGCTTTCGCCGCAGCCACAGGCATCAACTACATTTGGGTTTTTGAATTTGAAGCCCGATTCCAACAGGCTGGTTTCATAGTCAATCTCAGTGCCAAAAAGGAACATCTGCGCCATTGGGGCAATCATAACGCGCGCGCCTTCGGTCTCAATCAACTCATCATGGGCTTCGATTTCATCGACATAGTCCATTGTATATTCCATACCGGCGCAGCCGCCCTTCTTCACGCCAATGCGCAGGCCCTTATGGCCCTCGCGCGCCATGAGCTTGGTGATTTGCCCAATTGCGGCTGGAGTGAGGGTCACAGCTTGTTTACCCGGAATACCGAACATGTCTGATCCTTTTCAATCTGCTCTTAATCTAAGAGGGGGCAAAGCGAACTGCAAGAGGGGACATGGGGGTAATGCTGCCCTTTGGGATCACGCGGCGGTGTTCAGACGGCGCGGGCCTACATAAAGCCCAATTCCAGCCGTGCCTCATCGGACATCATATCCATGCCCCAAGGGGGCTCCCAAACCAGCTCCACATCCACATGTTTGACGCCGGGCAGGGGTTCAATCGCCTCAGCCACCCAGCCGGGCATTTCACCGGCCACCGGACAGCCGGGCGCAGTGAGGGTCATGGCAATTTTTACCTCGCACTCCTCATTGATATCGACTGTGTAAATGAGGCCCAGATCAAAGATATTAACTGGAATTTCAGGATCGTACACCGTGCGGATGCTGTCGACAATACTGTCATACAGCGGGTGATCTGTGCTCGAGGGCGCGATCAATGGTGTACCTTCAACAGGAGACTCGTCCGACATGTCATGATCCTTGAGTATTTTGATAAGGTATAATGGGGCTGGACGCCGGGGTAAAGCAATAACCTGAATTGAGACGCACAGTCACGGCTGGCCGCCCTTGCTTTTCGCGAAAATCGCGAATTTTTCGACCAATCGCTTGATCCTTCATATGGTTTAGAGCATGTGAGGCCCATGACAGAAAAATTCTCATTCCAATTGCATGCGCGCTCAGGCAAGGCCCGGGCTGGCACCATTCACACCCCGCGCGGCGAGATCCGAACGCCGGCCTTTATGCCCGTTGGAACGGCGGCCACGGTCAAGGCGATGCTGCCAAGCTCTGTGCGTCAAACCGGGGCAGATATATTGCTGGGCAATACCTATCATTTGATGCTGCGCCCGACCGCAGAGCGGATTGATCGGCTGGGCGGGCTTCACAAGTTTATGAATTGGGAGCGTCCAATTTTGACCGATAGCGGCGGGTTTCAGGTGATGAGCCTGGCCAGCCTGCGCAAGATGAGCGAAGACGGGGTGACTTTTAAGTCGCATATTGATGGGTCTAAACATCATTTGACGCCCGAGCGCTCAATGGAAATCCAACGGCTTTTGGGCAGTGATATCGTCATGTGTTTCGATGAATGCCCGGCTTTGCCGGCCGAACGCGACGAAATTGCCCGGTCCATGCGCATGTCGATGCGATGGGCCGAGCGCTCTCGCGAGGCCTTCGGCGACCGTCCGGGTCATGCATTGTTTGGCATTCAGCAGGGCGGGGTGGATGAGCAATTGCGCGGTGAAAGCGCCGAGGCGCTCAAGGCCATTGGTTTTGAAGGCTATGCGGTTGGCGGCCTGGCGGTGGGCGAGGGGCAGAAGGCCATGTTCGAGGTGCTCGATTTTGCGCCCGATCAATTGCCCGAGGACAAGCCGCGGTACTTGATGGGCGTCGGCAAGCCCGATGACATCGTGGGCGCGGTGAAACGCGGAATTGACATGATGGACTGTGTATTGCCCAGCCGATCCGGTCGCACAGGGCAGGTATTCACCCGCCGGGGTGTGGTAAACATTAAAAATGCGCGCCATCAAGATGACCCGCGGCCCTTGGACGAGGCCTGCAGCTGCCCGGCCTGTAGCAATTATTCGCGCGCCTATTTACACCATGTGTTCCGCAGTCAGGAGATCATCAGCTCCATGCTTCTGACCTGGCACAATCTGCATTATTTCCAAGAGATCATGCAGCAGATGCGCAGGGCGATTGCGGCGGATGATTTTGCCGGATTCGAGAGCCAGTTCCATGCAGAGCGGTCTTTGGGCGATATTGAGCCGGTGTAGCGCAATGGCGTCTAGGGTGTGAATGTGACGCGCAGCGCCGTTGGATAGGCATAGCGGTCTTTGCTGCGATCACGCAGGGAAATCGTGGCACTGAGGCGTGGCCCACCGCTGCCGACTTTCAGCCGCACCCCTTCGTTTTTGGGTGCAGATTGATTGACGGCATCGAGCGCAAAGCGCGCCGCGAGATGTGTGCCCGGCAGATGGCAATATCCGTTGATTGGCGCGGGCGCGCCTTTGTAGATCGGCACACGCACCTGCGCCGGAGTTTGAAAGCTGGCCGATAGGCGCTGATCTGACGTGAAGATCTGGCAGCGCGCGCCTTTCTGCTCTTGGCGATTGCCTGCCAAAAAGCTGCGGATCGTGATCACATCAAACCGCAACGGCTGGGTGGTGATCTTGGCGTTTGGACTGCGGGCATCCGCGATGTAATCGGCGATGGGTAAAGGCGGCGCACAGCTGGCCACTGCGGTGAGTAGCACAAGACTGAGGGAAAATATCCGCATTGTGACACCTTTCGAAATGAGCTCTTTTTATCGCTGGGTGCAGGTCTCTGCAAATGGAATGTCATGGACGGTGGGGCATTGGAGAATAAATATATGCCAAAGGTGCAATATTTAAACTTATATAAAGCTCATCGCTTGCACTTGTGAGATTGTGCAGGCAGGTTACATGGGGTCTTGAAATTGGGGCGGTTGCGCCCCAGTTATATAGCAAGATCGAGGCCGGGCGAATTGCCGGATTGGGATTCGCTCTACGCCTGCCACAGTTAAGGAACGAGAATGACTTTGAATTTAGCCGAAAGCTACCCTGTATTGCCGCTGCGCGACATCGTCGTGTTCCCATATATGATCGTGCCTCTATTTGTTGGGCGTGATAAATCTGTGCGCGCGCTTGAGCAGGTGATGACGCAAGACAAGCAAATTTTGCTGTCGTCGCAGCGTGACCCGGGGGAGGATGATCCGTCGGAAGATGGGATTTTCCGCGTCGGCGTTTTGGCGAATGTTTTGCAGTTGTTGAAGCTTCCCGATGGCACGGTCAAAGTGCTGGTCGAAGGCCGCGCCCGTGTTCAGATTGAACGCTTCATCGACAATGAGTCTTATTTCGAAGCCGGGGCCCGGCCTTTGGAGGAGACGCAGGGCGACGCGGAAATGGTTGCAGCCTTGGTGCGCTCGGTCTCATCTGAGTTCGAGCTCTATGCCAAAGTAAAGAAAAACGTGCCGGAGGAGGCGCTGTCGGCCATTGCTGAGACGCGCAATTCCAGCAAGCTGGCCGATCTGGCCTCTGGACATCTTGGCGTTGAAGTTGAGCAGAAGCAGGAGCTTTTGGAGCTGCTCTGCGTGGCGGACCGTTTGGAGAAAGTCTACGGTCTGATGCAGGGCGAAATGTCCGTGCTGAAAGTTGAGAAAAAGATCAAGTCGCGGGTCAAAACTCAGATGGAGAAGACCCAGCGCGAATATTATTTGAATGAGCAAATGAAAGCCATTCAAAAGGAATTGGGCGAGGGGGACGAGGGCGAAGGCGAATTGGCCGAGTTGGAGGCCAAAATTGCAAAAACAAAATTGTCCAAGGAAGCCTCTGACAAAGCAGCCGCCGAGTTGAAGAAGCTCAAGAATATGTCCCCGATGTCCGCAGAGGCGACCGTCGTGCGCAATTATCTTGATTGGATGCTGTCTCTGCCCTGGGGTGTGCGCAGCCGGGTTAAGAAAGATCTTACACAGGCTCAAAAGACCCTCGATGATGATCATTATGGGTTGGAGAAGGTCAAAGAGCGCATTGTTGAATATTTGGCCGTGCAACAGCGTTCGCGCAAATTAAAAGGCCCCATCATGTGTTTGGTGGGCCCTCCTGGCGTGGGGAAAACCTCGCTCGGGAAATCAGTTGCCAAAGCCACGGGGCGCGAATTTATTCGTATCTCTTTGGGTGGGGTGCGTGATGAAAGCGAAATTCGCGGTCACCGGCGGACCTATATTGGCTCCATGCCCGGTAAAATTATACAGGCGTTGAAAAAGGCCAAAACCACCAATCCGCTGATCCTGCTGGATGAGATTGACAAAATGGGTCAGGATTTCCGAGGCGATCCAGCCTCTGCGATGTTGGAGGTGTTGGATCCTGAGCAGAACGCAACCTTCGTGGATCATTACCTCGAGGTGGAATATGATCTGTCTGATGTGATGTTCTTGACCACATCCAACAGCTATAACATGCCCGGCCCCTTGCTGGACCGTATGGAGATCATTCCTCTGGCGGGCTATACTGAAGAGGAAAAGGCTGAGATTGCGCATCGCCATTTGATCCCAAAGCAGGTGAAAAACCACGGGCTGAAGGCCTCTGAATTCTCGTTGGAGCCTGAAGCGCTGCAAGAGATTATCCGCACCTACACCCGCGAGGCAGGCGTGCGGAATTTGGAGCGTGAGATCGGGAAATTGGCTCGCAAAGCAGTCACCAAGATCGTAAAAAAGGAGGTGGAGAGCGTCACCATTTCGGTCGACAACCTGGATGACTACCTCGGCGTTAAGAAATATCGTTACGGTTTGGCGGAAGATGATCACCAGGTGGGGGTCGTGACGGGTCTGGCCTATACCAGCGTGGGCGGCGATTTGCTGCATATCGAAGCGCTGCGCCTGCCGGGCAAAGGCCGAATGAAAACCACCGGGACTTTGGGCGATGTGATGAAAGAGAGCATCGATGCGGCCAGCTCCTATGTGCGCTCCATTTCGCCCGAGATCGGCGTAAAGCCGCCCCGGTTCGACAAGATGGACATCCATGTGCATGTGCCCGAAGGCGCGACGCCCAAGGATGGCCCATCGGCGGGTCTGGCGATGGTGACGTCGATTGTCTCTGTGTTGACAGGCATTCCCGTGCGCAAAGATATCGCCATGACCGGCGAGGTGACATTGCGCGGCAATGCCCTTCCGATTGGTGGCTTAAAAGAGAAGCTTCTGGCGGCGCTGCGCGGCGGTATAAAAACTGTGTTGATTCCAGCCGAGAATGAGAAAGACCTGCGCGATTTGCCCAAGAGCGTCACGGATGGTTTGGAGATCATTCCCGTCAGCCATGTGTCAGAGGTGTTGAAACACGCTTTGATATCTGCCCCCGAGCCGATTGATTGGGATGAGGCGGTGGAGGATGCAGCCGCGGCCGCCCTTGCGGCAGAGCGTGGCAGCGCCGCTGGCCTCACCGCGCATTGAGTAACATGCAAAGGCGCTTCAGTGATCGAGCTGGCGCGCCTTTGACCTTACCGATGCCCTGCGGGCGATGCGCGGCGGTGGCCTTATGAGCGCCGCGCCGATCATCCCCTCCTGTCCTGAGGTGCTGGTCTTGCGCCATGGGCAAACGCAGTGGAATGCCGAAGGTCGCCTGCAAGGTCATCTCGACAGCCCTTTAACAGAAACAGGCTTGCGCCAAGCACAGCGGCAAAATGAAATTTTGCGGCCCTATGATTTGACGGGTTTCCGATTTATCTCCAGCCCCCAGGGGCGCGCGCGTCTGACGGCACAAATTGCCCTGGCGGGTATCGCCGCGGAGATCGAAACCTCAACGGAGTTGATGGAAATCGGCATGGGCGCCTGGGCTGGTGTCACGCGCGTTGAGATTGCCACAGAACGAAAGTGCAGCCTGCAAGACCTTGGGCAAACCCAGTTTTATGACTGGGCTCCCGGCGGAGAGGGCACCGCGCGGCTTTACGAGCGCTGCGCCGCATTCTTGGCGCAGCTTCGGTGGCCTGCGGTTCTGGTCACCCATGGGATGACCTCGCTATGTTTGCGCCTTTGCGCGCTCGGTTGGGGGCTTGATCGTTTGACCGATTTGCCAAGCGGGCAGGGGGTGGTTTACCGTGTCAAAGCGGGCCATCATGATGAGTTATAAAAAACTGAAAAAACCGCTTGCCCCCCAGGCTTGCCCAATCTATATCGCGGCTACCGGGTCGTTAGCTCAGTTGGTAGAGCGCTTCGTTTACACCGAAGATGTCGGGAGTTCGAGCCTCTCACGACCCACCATATCATCCCCCGCCAGATCACCCCAACGACAGCGAAAATCGCGCAAGGCCGTCGCGCGGCGTTTACCTGCAGCTCAGACCTCTTTAGTATGATCGCGAAATCCACATATGATTTTGTCCGATGGCTGTTCTTGTCGTTGCAGGGCAATGGCGCATGTGGGATAACTGCGAGACTCTTTGACGACAGGAATACCTGATATGACTAATTTTTCGACTCGCCGCACCACGATGGTTGATACACAGATTAGACCGGCGGATGTGACGAAATTTCCCATCATTGATGCCATGCTTCAGGTGCGGCGCGAAGCCTTCGTGCCCGATCACCTACGCGAAACTGCCTATGCGGATGCGATTTTGGATTTGGGCCATGGCCGGATGATCCTTGAGCCGCGCACCTTTGCCAAAATGCTCGATGCTGTGGACATTCAAGGCAATGAGTTGGTTTTGGATCTTGGCTGTGGTCTTGGCTATTCCTCCGCTGTGATTGGAAAGTTATCGGAAGCTGTTGTTGCTATTGAAGAAAATGAAGTCATGGCCGCTGAGGCTGAGGCGAATTTGGCCGCTGAGGGCTGTCTGAATGTCGCGGTCGTTCAGGGCATTTTGACCGAAGGGGCGGCGCAACACGCGCCTTTTGATGTGATCGTGGTGCAAGGGGCGGTGGAGCACATTCCCGAGGCTGTGATCGCGCAATTGGCGGAAGGGGGCCGTATTGTTGCCGTCTTCAGCCAAAAGGGTCAGGGCGCGGTTCGGGTTGGCTATAAAACCGATGGCAAGATTTCCTGGCGTTTTGCCTGCAACGCCTTTGCGCCTGTATTGAACGGATTTGTGAAAGAGCGCAGTTTTGCGCTTTAGAACCTAAAATGATTCTTTTGCCTGGGGGGCCCAAATGTTTAGACGGAAACTTGCGGAATTGAGCTGTGCGGCCATCTTGATTTTGGCCGCACCGAGTTTTGCTGTGGCAGAGAGCCTGCAGGACAGCCTGCGCAATGCGTACAAAAACAGTGGTCTTTTGGTGCAAAATCGCGCCCTTTTGCGCGCGGCCGATGAGAAGGTCGCTGACGCTGTGGCGGCCTTGCGCCCGGTGATCAGTTGGAGCTCAAAATTTTCTCATTTCTACAATGCTTCGACCAATAGCGATAGTTTGATCTCAAGTATCGATGCCAAATGGCTGCTTTATGATTTTGGCCGTTCGGATTTGCAGGTTGAAGTGCTGAAGGAAACTGTTCTGGCGACCCGGCAAGCATTGGTGTCGATCGAGCAAAATGTGCTTTTGAGCGCGGTGGCGGCGCATATGAATTACCGCCGGTCGGTGGAATTTGTGTCCCTGCGCCTGGCCAATGTGCAATTGATTGAACAAGAATTGCGCGCGGCTCAAGATCGATTTGATGTGGGCGAGGTCACGCGGACGGATGTGGCATTGGCGGAGGCGCGTTTGGCCAGTGCGCGGGCGTCGCTTGCGGTGGCGCAAGGCGACTTGGCAAATGCCGCGGCGGAATATCATGCGGTTGTGGGCCAAAAACCAGGTGATCTTGTAACCCCCGCAAGCCTGCCAGACTTGCCAAAAGATGTTTCAGCCGCCATTGCGATCGCGCGCTCCCATCACCCGGATCTTTTAAGTGTGCAACATGAGGTGGCGGCGGCTGAGCTTGCGCTGAAGGCCGCTCAGAAGGTTTACCGCCCAAGGTTTGAAGCGGGCGCAGGGCTCTCTAACGTGGATCTTGACGGCTCTTTGACACGCAACCTCAGTTTGACCGTCAGCGGACCCATTTACAGCGGCGGCGCCATTGCCTCGGCCAGCCGTGCCAGGATGGCACAGCGTGACGCAAAGCGGGCGGGGTTGCATCTTGCCGGGCTTGAGGTTGAGCAGAACGTGCGCAATGCCTTTGTTGTACTGGACGTGGCGCGGGCCACGGGAGAGGCGACAGATCGGCAAATTGAAGCGGCCAGCGTGGCCTTTCGCGGTGTGCGCGAAGAGGCCTCTTTAGGAGCGCGGACCACTTTGGATGTGCTAAATGCGGAGCAAGAGCTGCTGGATGCGCGCGTGAACCGGATTTCAACACGGATCGATGAGCAAATCGCGAGTTATCGGCTGCTCGCCGCGATGGGGAAATTAACGGTAACGGAGCTTGCGCTTGGGGTGAAGACCTATGATCCGGCGGAATATTACAATCTGGTAAAGTCGGCACCGCGGGCCAGAAGCAAGCAGGGCGTGGCTCTCGATAGCGTCCTAAAAGACTTGGCTGGAAATTGAGCCGGGCGGCTGACTATGGTTCGCGCAAGCCCCGATGAAAAGGAGGTGCTGTGACCCGCAAGGACGACTATCCTGAGCCAGATGCTTTGGTTCTCTCTATGCGCAAGTTGATCTCTGACGCCCCAGTGTCGGCGCGGGAGGCAGGCGCGGTCGCCCCTTTGGTGTTGCAAGCCAGCCAGCGGGTGGCGGCTCCGCCGTGTTTGGAGCCTCTGGTGCTCACCCGCGTGCAGGAAGCCAGCGTCGAGCAAGCGGATCCTGAGCCGTCCAAGCCCGAGGCCCCGTTGTCGCATGATCCCGAATATTTAGAGGTCATTGCCAACCTCCGCCTTGCTCTGGCCGGTCCGATGCGCGACGAGCTGTCAAGCGCCGTTCGGACGATGATTGATGATCGCGATCCCTGAGCTCGGCGCAAGCGGCGTGCCGTGGTGTGGCGTTTACGGCGCGATGGGTCTGGCCAAAGCGATGAGCGCATCCACATCCAGATGCTGCTCGATAAAGTCGGCAAGTCGGTCCAAAGTGTCCTGCACAGCCGCATCATAGGACGCGAGCTGCGATTGCGTGCCCAGCATGGCCAGGACCTCTGCTCGAAAGCCGTCAGAGGCAAAAAGACCATGCAAGTAACACCCGCGCACCCGCCCATCAGGAGAGATCGCCCCCTCGGGCCGGTCTGCGAGCTTGAGCCATGGGTTTTGGCAATCCGCTCCGCTGCTCTGACCGAGGTGGATCTCATAGCCCTCGACGGGCGTGTTGGTTTTGGCGCTGCGTGCTTTGGTCAATGACAAGTTTTTCTTTGGGACCATTGTGGTTTCAATATTCAAATATCCCAACCCATCGATGGAGCGCGGCGCGCCTTCGATCCCCTCCGGGTCATGGACCCTGCGCCCCAGCATCTGATAGCCGCCGCAAATGCCAATGATTTGACCGCCTCGGCGGTGATGGGCCTGCAGATCAATATCCCAGCCATTGGCGCGGAAATTTTCCAGATCACTGATGGTGGATTTGCTGCCGGGCAGGATCACGAGCGACGCATCACCGGGCAAGGGCTGACCTTGTTCAATAATTTCAACGGTCACATTGGGCTCGGCCACCAGCGGGTCGAGATCATCGAAATTGGAGATCCGCGCCAAACGCGGCACCGCGATTTTGAGCGCGCCACCGGCCCGTGTTGCAATATCCATCACATCTTCGGCCGGCAGTTTCCACGCCTCGGAGAACCATGGCAAGACGCCGAGCGACACCCAACCGGTTTGCTCGGCAATGGCGTTCATACCCTCATCAAAGAGCGACACATCCCCGCGAAACTTATTGATTGCAAAACCTGTGATTCGGTCGCGATCCGGGGGGGGGAGAACCGCATGGGTTCCAACCATTTGTGCGATCACCCCTCCGCGGTCAATGTCACCAATCAAGATCACTGGAATATTGGCGGCCTCCGCGAAACCCATATTGGCGATATCCCCGGAGCGTAGGTTGATTTCAGCCGGGCTTCCCGCACCCTCTATGACGACAAAATCGGCACTTTTGGCCAGGCGGTGAAAGGAGTCCAGCACCCGTGGCATCAAGGTTGGTTTGAGGGCCGCATAGTCCCGGGCTTTGACCGTGGTGAGCCTTTGGCCTTGAACCACCACCTGAGCCCCAATCTCTGACTCGGGTTTCAAGAGCACCGGGTTCATATCAACGATTGCGGGCCGTCCGCAGGCCAAGGCTTGCAGCGCCTGCGCGCGGCCAATCTCGCCACCGTCAACGGTGACCGCGGCGTTGTTCGACATATTTTGCGGCTTGAAGGGGGCCGGGTGATGGCCGCGTTTGAGAAAGGCGCGGCAGATCCCGGCCACCAGGATGGATTTGCCGACGTTAGATCCGGCACCCTGGATCATAATCGCTTTGGTCATATGGCTCTCCTTGAGGCCTTGGCATGTTCGGCTCAAGTCAATACCAGTTTGGCGGTCCGAACATGGGCGCAGTTTAACCAGCGGCTTGCGCCGGAGCCATCTTTAATGCGGCAATTTTCTGCTTTTTTCGGCACTGCGATTGCTGAAACGCAAAACGCGCCCATTTGGGCGCGTTGGCGGTCAAAACCGTCTGGAGGTTTTAAGCAGCTTCTGCCTGCTGGCGGCGTTCGCTCTCTTCGCGGCTCAGAGCCACGGAGGTGCGGATCCCCTTGCCAACGAAATCCATGAGGCCAGAGACCACACGTTCGTTGGGATCAATCCCGGCGCAGGAGAGCACTTCGCGCCCATCGCGAGAGCGGGCCCAACGTGCAATTTGCTCCGGTCCGTTCCCATATTTTTTATCGTCCGCAATCGCGTCATCTAATGCAGCCAATACAACGGCAGCAAAGAGCTTGCGAGCACGGTTGCCCTGTTCGTTGTTAAAAGCGTTTCCGTCGACGAAATCTTTCATCCCGTGTCCTTTTAATTCTTACTCTTGAACTTTTCGATCTGCGCTCCTTATGCAGCATCGAAGACGATTCGGGTGGTCTCTTTTGGAATGCCTGCCATGCATTGAATGCATAGCTCAAAGCCCACCCTCGGCGTCAGTCGTGGCTTGAAACCGCAACCTGGCTTCGATATAGGCGGTGTTGAATCAAAATCAACCTTTTATCCAAGGTTCTATACATGCCAAAGATTAACGGAAATGAAATACGCATCGGAAATGTGCTTGAGCACAATGGCGGCCTCTGGAGCGCAGTGAAGGTCGATCACGTAAAGCCCGGAAAAGGCGGGGCTTTTGCTCAGGTCGAAATGCGCAATCTGCGCAATGGATCGAAATTGAATGAGCGATTCCGGTCTGCTGACAAAGTGGAAAAGGTCCGTTTGGAGCAAAAGGATCAGCAGTTTCTTTATGAAAATGACGGCATGTTGGTGTTCATGGATATGGAAACCTATGATCAGATCGAATTGCCGGCGGAATTGCTTGGTGAGCGCCGTCCGTTTTTGCAAGATGGAATGACCGTTCAGATTGAGTATCACGAGGCCGAAGCGCTGCATGCTACTCTGCCGCAAAAGGTGACGTGCAAAATTGTTGAGACCGAGCCTGTGGTCAAAGGCCAAACTGCGGCCAATTCGTTTAAGCCGGCGGTTTTGGACAATGGGTTGAAAGTTATGGTGCCGCCCTTCGTCGGGCCAGATGAGTTGATCATCGTCGACACTATTTCGATGGAATATACAGAGCGGGCCTAAACTGAGATGATCGCAGAGCCTGCGACCATCTCAGGTGCCATGCGATCGAAGCGCAGATAGGCCAATGCAAGCCCGCCATGTTGCGTATATAATACGCCGGCGGGTTTTTCATTGGCAAGAATGGCTGTGCCCATCGGCGCTGCCCCGGAAATTTTCACCTTCCGCAGGCCTTTGCGGAGCTCGGTTTTATGTTTCATACGGGCTACGATCTCTTGCCCGACATAACAGCCTTTTTTAAAATCCACCCCGTTCAGACGTTCGAAATCCATTTCCAGGATAAAGCGGTCTGGCGTTAATTCTATCCCGGTCTCTGGTATGATATGCGCCACGCGCAAGGCTGGCCAATCGATGACACCTGCCTCTTGCCGCCCGTAAGCGCGCCAGCCCAAATTTGGATCACGCGGATCGGCAAATCCATCTGGCGGGAGGCTGCCCAATCCGCAGCACAGCTCGATATCCACCTCGGCAATTTGCACATCTGCGCGCAGGCGATACATCGTCAGGCGCATGAGCAGGCTGGGGCAAATCTCTGAGGCCACGTCGATGAGCAGATCATCGGGCCGTTGCAAGACAAAGAAATCTGCAAGATATTTGCCCTGTGGGGTCAAGAGCGCTGTGTAATGCAACCCGGGCGCTTTGATATCATTTGTCACAAGATTTTGCAAAAAGCCAATCCGGTCAGCACCGGTGACTTGAAGTATGCTGCGGGGCTGTTCAGGCTGGGCCATAGCTGTTCCTTTGTCTGTGCTTTCCATATAAGCTGTTTTGACCGCAACGCTAGAGGCCTCATGTCCGCACCGATTTCCGTTGTCATCCCGACGCTTAATTCTGCCAGTGATCTGCCGGCGACCCTCTTGTCCTTGATGGAGGGATTGGATGCTGGATTGATCTGCGAGGTGGTTGTCACTGACGGCGGTTCGACAGATGTCAGCGGTGCTATTGCCCTGGAGTGGGGCGCCGAGGTGATAACCGGTGCCGCCTCGCGCGGTGGGCAACTGCGCCGAGGGGTGGCGGTCACGCGCGGCGCATGGGTGATGGTTTTGCATGCGGATACGATCTTGCAAGAGGGCTGGGCCGCGCAGGTGAAAGCCGAGATGCAGCAAGGCCCGCTGTGTTTTTCGCTGGCCTTCCGCGCCAGAGGTCTTGCGCCCCGATGGGTGGCGGCCTGGGCTAATCTGCGCAGTGACCTCTTTGGATTGCCCTACGGTGATCAAGGGCTCTTGCTGCGCCGGCGCGATTATGACCGGGCCGGTGGCTATCCAGATCAACCCCTGATGGAAGATGTGGCGCTGGTGCGGGCATTGGAGCTGAAAATCCGCCGACTGCCAGCCCATGCGTTCACGCGCGCCGACAAATATCAGCAGCAGGGTTGGTTGCGTCGGGGGGCAAAAAACCTTGGCCTATTGCTGCGGTATTTATTGGGGGCAAATCCCGACGACTTGGCGCGTCGTTATCACAGGCCATAGCAAAGGCGGCGGCGCCCCCCCCTACGGGCTCTCTGAGTGGTCAAATTGCAGGCGGCATAGATCCGAATAATGCCCCCCAGCGGCAATCAGCTCTGCATGGGTGCCGCGCTCAATCACCCGGCCTTTGTCCATAACGATGATATGATCGGCAGAGACAATGGTCGACAGGCGGTGGGCGATGACCAAAGTGGTGCGGTTTGCGGAGAGTTTTTCCAAGGCGTCTTGCACAAGAACCTCTGATTGGGTGTCAAGCGCTGAGGTGGCCTCATCCAATAGCAAAATGGGCGTATCGCGCAGAAGCGCGCGCGCGATGGCGACCCGTTGACGCTGCCCGCCGGACAGGTTTGTGCCGCGTGGCCCGACATCGGTGTCCATGCCTTGGGCCAAAGTGGGCAGGAAATCGGCCACATGGGCGGCTGAGATCACCTCACTGAGTTTCAACGGATCGACATCGCGCGCATCAAGTGTGATGTTTTCGCCAAGGGTTTCATCAAACAGCAAACTGTCTTGTGAGACCACGGAGATACAGGCCCGAAGAGCGCTGGGATCAATGTCCGTATTTGCCAGACCGGAGATCGTGATCTCGCCCGAGCTATGGGCGTAAAGCCGGGTGAGCGTATTGAAAATCGTTGTCTTGCCCGCGCCTGAAGCGCCGACAATTGCGGTGGTTTTCCCAGCAGGCGCGCGGAAGGAGACGCCGCGCAGCACGGGCGTTTCGCCAAACTCTAAGCTGACATTCTTAAATTCAATATCGCCAAAGGGCTGCACGGGTTTTGGATCATCCGGGCCGAGCAGGGTTGGCTGATGGTTGAAAATATCGCGCATTCTTTGAATTGAGACAGAGGCGGCATTGATCAGCCCAGAGATGCCCGCCAAGCGGCGCAGCGGTTCAAATGCCAATCCCAATGCACTGAAGAAGGCCATGAATTGCCCAACTGTTTTGGCTCCACTGATGATTTCATAGCCACCGTAAATAATCACACAGGCAAAACCAATGCCACTCATCACATCCACCAGCGAGGGGATAACGGCCGTTCCAAAGAGCGTTTTGACCTCCACCTCGATCTGCCGCTTTGTCAGGGCACGATAGCGGTCGGTATAGTAGCGCTCCAGGCCATTGAGTTTAATCGTTCCCACGCCGTGGAAGGCTTCATTGAGCCGTGTGGCCATGTTGCCAGCGACTTCTCGGGCTTTAACGGCCTGTTTGCGCGTATAGCGTTGTGCCACCAGAGAGGGGAATAAGAGCAAAGGCGCGCCAACTAATGCCGCAAAGGTCCAGAACCAATCGATTGAGAGCATGACTGCAAATAGCGATACCAGCCCGATCAGATCTCGGGCCGCGCCGCGCACCAAAAGCGCCCATATTCCAGCGACGGCCTGCACATCGCCGTTGACCCGCTCCATCAGATAGCCAGGTGCGTAGCGGGAGAAAAAACTGAGATCCAACTGGAGCAGGTGGCGCAGCAAGTCATTTTGCAAATCGGCAACCGATTGCTTGGCAATTTTCGTCATGAGGACCCTGTGTACCACTGAGAGCACGCCTCGGATCAGAAATAGACCCAAGACAATGCCGCCCACCAACCACAATTGGCTTTTGCTTCCGCCAACAAAGACCCCGTCAAAGAGAGGCTGCATCATCCAGGCGAGCCCGCCCACCATGCTGCCTTCGATCATCATCAATACGACAATAACCGCCAAGATCCACATGTGGCGTCGCAGATAGGCGCGCCAGAGCCACAGAAACAAGGCGCCTTGTTTTATATCTTTGGGGGATGATGATTTCATGTCCATGGGCGCCTGTTAGTGCTTTGTGTGCGTTGCTGCAAGGGACGGCCGCTTGACGCGGCAGTAAACCGCGAATACCGATAAGCCATCATAATAGAGGTGAAATTCTATGTCACTGTCTCAAGGCCGCTCCTATCTCGCCATTCCAGGCCCTTCGGTCATGCCTGAACGCGTTTTGCAAGCTATGCATCAACCCTGCCCAAATATCTATGAGGGGGGATTGATTGAGCTGACTCACAGTTTGATTCCCGATCTGAAACATGTGGCGGGAACGGCCGGTCAGGCGGCCATCTATATCGCCAATGGCCACGGCGCTTGGGAGGCGGCGGTCTCAAATGTATTGGCGGCGGGTGATACGGTCTTGGTCTTGGCAACCGGTCGGTTTTGCACGGGTTGGGGCGAAATGGCCCGCGCGCTTGGGGTCACGGTGGAGACACTTGATTTTGGCAATCACGCGACGATTGATTTGACACAGGTCGAGGCCCATATCGCCGCCGATAGGTCGGGACGCATCAAAGCTGTGATGGCGGTCCATGTGGACACATCGACCTCCGTGCTCAACGATATTGCGGCTCTGCGGCGCAGTTTGGATGCCGCGGGGCATGGGGCTTTGCTCATGGTCGATTGTATTGCCAGCCTGGGCTGTGATAAATTTTTAATGGACGAATGGGGCGTCGATCTCATGGTCACAGCCTGTCAAAAGGGCTTGATGACCCCGCCGGGAATCTCCTTTGTGTTTTTCTCTGATAAGGCTGCCGCAGCGCGCAATGTGATGACGCGGGTGAGCTCCTATTGGGACTGGAACGCGCGCATCAATCCCGAATATTTTTATCAATATTTCTGCGGTACTGCGCCAACACAGCATTTGCTGGGGTTGCGGGAGGCATTGGATATGATTCTTGAAGAAGAATTGAGCCATGTCTGGGCGCGGCATGAGGCGATTGCGCAGGCGGTTTGGGCGGCTTGCGAGGCCTGGGGCCAAGGCGGACCATTGGCGATGAATATCGCCGAACCGGCTCTGCGCAGCCGCGCTGTCACGGCGCTTTCGATTGGGGCGCCCAATGGGCTCAATTTGCGGCGCTGGACCGAGCATCAAGCCGGTCTGACGCTGGGCATCGGCTTGAATATGGCCACAGATGACGATCCGAATGCGGATGGGTTTTTCCGCATTGGGCATATGGGGCATGTCAATGCGCAGATGATCATGGGAACGCTTGGCGCCATCCAATCGGGGCTGATGGCCTTAGATATTCCCCATGGTGAGGGGGGATTGGAGGCCGCGGCGCGGGTGCTGGCAAAGGCGACCCGCGGCTAGCCACGCCTAGGCCATTCTAGCCGGATCTTGCGGCTTTCAGGGCCTCTGGCAAGGTTTTTGCAACCAAAGCCATCGCGGCGGCCTCCCCGCAAGAGATGCGGATGCAACGGTTCATCGGTGCCACGAATGGCATGCGGATAAACACGGCGCGCGCGATCATCTGCTCGAGGACAGCGCGGGCAAAATCGCCATCGCCGCCGCAATCTATCGTCACGAAATTTGTCGCCGAGGGCAGGGCGGTGAGGCCATTGTCATGGGCAATCTGCGCGAGGCTCTCGCGGCTTTTCGCCACTTTTTGCTTGATGCCTTCCAAATAGGCTTGGTCTTTGAGGGCCGCCAAGGCCCCGGCTTGCGATATTCGGGACAGGCCGAAATGATTGCGCAGTTTGTCGAAGGCAGAGATCAGCGATTTTGGCCCTATAGCATAGCCCACCCGGGCCCCGGCCATGCCATAGGCTTTGGAAAAGGTCCGCAGACGGATCACATTGTCCGTTTCGGGCCGCAAGTCGAGCGCAGTGCCGCTTGGCGCCAGGTCAATATAGGCTTCATCAAGCACCAAAAGGCTCGAACTGGGCAAATGATCAATCAAGTCCTGAACAACGGCTGCGCTGTGCCAGCTGCCCATCGGATTGTCGGGATTGGCGAAATAGACCAGTTTTGCGCCCAAGAGGCGGGCCTGCTCGGCAAGGCTCTGAGGGTCCTCGTGATCGCGCAGATATGGTACCATATGCAGGGTGCCGCCATTGCCGGCGGCATGGTAGTTGAAGGTCGGATAGGCCCCTTGGGAGGTGAGAATGGCATCTTTCGGCGCAACGGTCAGGCGGGTCAAGGTCAATAGCAGGCCGTCAATGCCTTCGCCCAGGGTGATATGGCCCGGATCAATATTGTGATGCGCGGCCAGCGCGTGTTTTAGATCATGGTTTTCCGGGTCGCCATATTGCCAAACCTCCTGCGCCGCTTGCGCCATTGCCTCAAGAGCACGGGGCGAGGGGCCAAATGGGCTTTCATTGGCCCCGAGCCTGGCCGAAAAAGCCTGGCCCAAGGCCCGCTCTTGGGTTTCTGGTCCGACAAAGGGGACGGTCGCTGGCAATGATTTGGCCAGGGTGGTGAGCGCATAATGTGACATGGCACGGTCTCCAGGCAAAAGTCTCTGCGCAGCCTATCCGATTTCTTCCAATCTTGCCAAGGCCATAGAGAGCTTCGCCTCTTCCTCCTCCCGGGCCTCAAGATTGGCGCGTGTTTCGGCCAGAACCTCTGGTGGGGCGGAGGCTGCGAAATTGGGATTGTTCAAACGCCCCCGAAGGCCCCCCAGTTCTTTTGCCAATTTACCCATGGTTTTCTCAAGTCGCATTTTCTCGGCCGCGACATCGATAATATCCGCAAGGGGCAGGCCGAAGGTGGCCTGGGGCGCTGTGATGGTGATGGCCCCTTTGGGCATTTCTGACACTTTGGTCACCTCGGTGATCCGCGCCATTTGCTGAATTTGCGCCATATTTGCCGCCAAAGCCGCTTCACCGGCCGGGCTGATGGTCACTTTCACCAGGGGCACTTTCGCACCGGCGGGCACATTCATCTGGGCACGGGCAGAGCGGATGGCATCAATCAATGCGATGGCCCAGCTGATTTCTTTGCTGGCGGCCTCATCGACCAATTCGAGCCCATAGTCCGGCCAGTCTTGATGCACCATCATGTGGCTGCGCGGCGCTGTGACGCCCCAGAGCTCTTCGGTGATAAAGGGCATGATGGGATGCAATAAGGTCATAGATTGCTCTAAAACCCAAGCCAATGTGGTTTGTGTTTCCAATCGCCCGGCGTCGCCGCTGGAATGGCTGCCTTTCAAAATTGGCTTTGACAGTTCGAGATAGCGATCGCACAGGGTGCCCCAGATGAAACCGTAAAGCGCGGAGGCCGCATCATTGAAGCGATAGCCGGCCAGCGCGGCATCCACCGCCACGCGCAGCCGCCCAACTTCGCCGATGATCCATTTGTTGAGCGCCAAATCGGGGCTTGGACGGGTATCGCTTCGGTGTTCAAAGGCCTCGTTAAATTGTGCAAAGGAACAGGCATTCCACAGCTTTGTTCCAAAATTTCGATATCCGGCAATGCGCTGCATATCCAGCTTGAGCACCCCGCCCAATGAGGCCATAGAGGCATTGGTAAACCGCAGAGCATCGGCGCCGAATTCGTCGATAATCTCCAGCGGATCGACCACATTGCCCGTGGATTTACTCATTTTCTTACCCTTGGCATCACGCACCAAACCGTGCAGGTAGACGGTGTTAAAGGGCACTTGATCGACCACGGCCAATTGCATCATCATCATCCGGGCCACCCAGAAAAATAAGATGTCAGAGCCGGTGATGAGATCAGAGGTGGGGAAAAACCTTTGCAGCATATCGTTTTGCGCATCGGCCTCAGCCTCTCCGCTCCAACCCAAAGTGCCGATGGGCCAAAGACCGGAGGAGAACCAAGTGTCGAGCACATCGGGATCACGCATGAGAGCGACGTCGGGGCCGGCCATGGCTTGCGCCTCTGCTTCGGTCGCTGCGCAATATTGCGCGCCGGTCTCATCAAACCAAACAGGAATTTGATGGCCCCACCACAATTGCCGCGAAATGCACCAAGGCTCAATGTTCTCGAGCCAATGAAAATAAACTTTCTTTTCAGACTCCGGCAGAATTTTAACCCGGCCTTCACGCACCGCCTCAAGCGCAGGGGCGACGATTTTGTCCGTATCCACAAACCATTGATCTGTCAGCATCGGCTCAATCACCACTTTGGAGCGGTCGCCGAAGGGTTGCATGATCGGCTTGTTCTCGACCAAGGGCACGCGCTGTGTGACTTGCTGCCCCTCAGCATCGGTGACGGTTTGCTCGATCATCACCGCCAAACCTTCGCGGGTGATGTCATCGACAATTTTTTTGCGCGCCTCAAAACGATCCATGCCGCGATAGGCATCCGGGACCATATTCATGGCAGCAATCTTGGCTTCGTCGAAGCTCTCCTCTCCATTGGCGATGCGCTGGGCGGTGGCTGCTTCTTGCGCATAGTCCCGCCCATCGGCCCGCAAATTGGCTTTGGTGTCCATCAAGTTATACATCGGAATGCCGGCCCGTTTGGCGACTTGATAGTCATTGAAATCATGGGCCCCGGTTATTTTAACCGCACCAGAGCCAAAGTCTTTGTCTGGGTACTCATCGGTGATGATGGGAATCAAACGTCGCTGTGCTTTGGGCCCAACGGGGATTTCACACATCATTCCGACAATCGGCGCATAGCGCTCGTCGGAGGGATGTACCGCAACCGCACCGTCACCCAGCATGGTCTCGGGGCGGGTGGTGGCGATGGAGATATAGTCGCGCTCCTCTTGCAGCGTGATGTTGCCCTCTTCATCCTTCTCCACATAGGTATATGTAGAGCCGCCCGCCAAGGGATATTTAAAATGCCACATATGACCGGCGACTTCGATATTCTCAACTTCGAGATCTGATATGGCTGTTTCGAAATGCGGATCCCAATTGACCAGACGCTTGCCGCGGTAGATCAGGCCCTTATTGTACATCTCCACGAAGACTTTGATCACAGCATCGTGGAAATTCGGGCTATTTTCATGGCCCTTGCGCGTGTCACCCTGCGCGCCTGCCATGGTGAAGGCTGTGCGATTCCAATCGCAGGAGGCGCCCAGTCGTTTGAGCTGATTGACAATTGTACCGCCAGATTGCTCTTTCCACTGCCAGACTTTTTCCAAAAACTTCTCGCGCCCCAGGGCCACACGGCCCGGTTCGCCTCGCTCTGCCAATTGCCGCTCAACCACCATCTGTGTGGCGATGCCTGCATGGTCTGTCCCAGCCTGCCACAGGGTGTCAAAACCGCGCATCCGATGCCAGCGCACCAAGATATCTTGCAAGGTATTGTTGAAGGCATGACCCATATGCAGAACGCCCGTGACATTGGGCGGAGGGATCATGATGCAATAGCTTGACGCTCCGGGTTTGGCATTGGCCCCGGCTGTAAAACAGCCCGCGGCCTCCCAAGCTTTGTAAAGACGCTCTTCGGCTTCTGCTGCGTTGAATTTTTCCATGGCCATAGTAGGGGGTATCCTTCGAATTTGTCTCCGAATACCTATTTCTCCGGGCGAGTGAAAGCCCTAGCTGACCAAAGGCGCGCGCGCGCCGGGGCGCAGCACAGCCGGGTCGTAGGGTGGCCGTGCAAAAACCTCGCGAACCCGCTGTGCAAAATGTTCAATCGGCAAGGTGTCATAGTCAGGATCGAAGCTGTTTTGGTCCCAGCGTTCGCAGAAGGTTGCACAGTCGTCAAAATAGATATGGCCGCGATAGGCTTCGCGCTTGTCGCGGTTGCCGCCGACGTGATGGCCATAATAGAGCATCTGAAAATCACCGTGTTTCTCGACAACCCAGGCGCATTGTTCCCGCACAAAGGGGCGCAGGATCGCGGCGGCATATTCGTCATGATTGTAGGGCGCGAAAATATCGCCAATGTCATGCAATAATGCTGAAACGATCCAATCGGTATCGGCCCCGTCGCGCTCGGCGCGCGTTGCAGATTGCAGCGAATGGCCCAGACGCGTCACCTGATAGCCCGAAAGACCTTCATCCAGCCCGACCAACGCTTGGAGCAGGCGATCGGCTGTGCCCTTGGTATATTCAATCTCATGTTCGGTGAGAAAGGCATAATCTGCGGCATCGCCATCTTTCATGGCGCGAAATTTGACTTGATCCATCATGCGTACATCTCGGCTTTACCCTTGGCGCCCGCCATCATGACTTTGGCCTGTTCAGTTCGAATTTCCTCATAGAGTAGAAGATCGTCCGGATGAAACAAGCCCTTTGGCCCATCGCAGAGGATGAAATTTCCAGTGTCGCAGTTGCCGCGCATCGGCACGCCGTAATCAGGCGCATTATTGGGTTTTTTGACATGCGGGCTTAAAAAGCGCATCACGACCCCAATTCTGCGGTCATCGCTTGAATTGGCGCCCGAGCCATGGATCATCAAACCGTGGTGCAGGCTGATCTCGCCCGTCGCCAGGGCGCCGCTGGATTTGTCTTCCTCTGCCACATCCACTTTGATTTCTTGACCGCGTGACAAAAGGTTCAGCTCATCAAAACTATCCTCATGGGGAATAATTGGGTTTTTGTGACTGCCTTTCACAAAATCCATACAGCCGCTTTGAGGCGTTGCCGGCGAGAGCGCCAGCCAAGCGGTGAGTATTCCATCAATTTCACCCAAGCCCCAATAGGCCAGATCTTGATGCATGGTCACCACATGTTTTGTATGCGGCTCCTTGATCAAAAACTCTGTGGAATACAGCAATATATCGGGCCCTAAAATACCCTCAACCACATCCAATATCGCGCTATGGGCGGCGATTTCATAGGCGAGCGGCAGGACGATATGCGCATTGACGCGCTTATAAACATTCAACGCCCGGGGCAGGCCATTGTCGAGCCATTCGCTCTCAATCGCCTCCAACTGGGCGCGCCAGTCGGCACATTGCTGGGAGGAGACCGCGGGGATGGGAGACAAAAAACCGTCCTGCCAATAGCTTTGGATCTGGGCATCGGACAGGCGATGAGAGGTCTGGGCGTTTGGCATCGTGAACTCCTTATATGCCCCAAATGCGCCACATCAAAAAGCGGCAGTCTTGCCCGAATACGACATCGGCGAATTAATTTGCTTGTGGCTGGACAGTCTGGCGCAGGTTGGTACTATTTCACAAAATTTAGGAGCAGATGCTTGGAAAAATTTGGGAAGAGCCAATCGGTTTTGCGGCGCGAAGATGATCGTTTCCTGACGGGGCGCGGGCAATATGTGGATGATACAGCACCCGATGGGGCCTTGTATGGCTATGTGCTGCGCTCAAGCTACGCGCATGGCCGCATCACTGTGCTGGACACGCAGGAGGCGGAAGAGGCCGAGGGCGTCCATCTCGTGCTGACTGCGGCCGCGCTGGAGAAGGCGGGGCTCTCGGGCAAGATGGAAGCGAGTCTGGTCAAAAACCAAGATGGTCAATTTGCGCCGAACACAGATCGGTTATTGCTGGCCAAACACAAGGTGCGCTTTGTGGGGGAACCGGTGGCCATGGTGTTTGCCGAGACCTATGCGCAGGCGCGGGCCGCGGCCGATCAGATTGAGTTCGAGGTTGATGATTTGCCGGTGCATCTTGAGGTGCAACCGGGCGGGCCCGATTTGCATGATGCAGCGCCGAATAATGTGGCCTTTGATTGGGCGTTGGGCGATCGCGCGCAGATGGAGGCGGTGAAAGCCAAAGCGGCCCATGTGTTGAGTTTTGAAATTTCTGACAACCGTGTGATTTGTAATTCCATGGAGCCGCGCGGCTGCTGGGCGCAAATGGAAGATGGGCGGGTGCACCTCTGCGTAAATGGTCAGGGGGTCTGGTCGCAAAAGGGGCAATTGGCGAGGATGTTGGGCCTGCCTGAAAGCGAGATTCGTGTGACCAACCCCGACGTCGGTGGCGGCTTTGGCATGAAAGCCATGACCTATCCCGAGTATTTTCTGACCGCGCAGGCGGCGCGCATGCTCAATCGTTCGGTGCGCTGGATGTCGGACCGATCGGAGGCGATGCTGTCGGACAATGGTGGCCGGGATTTAACCTCGACGGCAACGTTGGCTTTGGATGCCGATCATAAAATCATCGGTTATCAGGTGCAGACGCTGGCCAATATGGGCGCCTATTCGGGTCAATTTGCGCAGCCCATTCAAACGCAGCTGTTTTCAAAGGTTCTAACCGGTCTTTACGATATACCGGTCGCGCATCTGCAAGTGACCGGGATTTATACCAACACCACGCAGGTGGATGCCTATCGTGGGGCTGGGCGCCCTGAGGCGATTTACGTTTTGGAACGGGCCATGGATTATGCGGCCCGTGCGCTGGGCATCGACGCTTGGGACTTCCGCCGGCGTAACTTCATCGCACCAGAGAAATTTCCCTATAAAACGGCCAGCCATGTGCGCTACGACGTGGGGAATTTCGGTCTTGTCTTGGATCGTTTGGCCCAAGAGGCCCGTCTCGAAGACTTTGCGGCGCGGCGCGCTGCAAGTGCGCAAAAGGGTCTACTGCGCGGCTTGGGGCTGTGCTGCTATATCGAAAGTATTTTGGGCAACCCGACCGAGACCTCGCGGGTTGTGTTTCAGGCCGATGGCAGCGTTGATCTTTATGTGGGCACTCAGTCCGGGGGGCAGGGGCATGAAACGGTCTATGCCCAATATCTGGCCGATCAAACCGGGCTGCCGGTGGAACAGATCAACGTGATCCAAGGCGACAGCGATCTCATTCCCACCGGAGGCGGAACCGGTGGATCGCGCTCCGCGACGGTGCAAAATTCCGCGACTTTGGCCTTGGTTACTGTGATGACACAGGCTTACAAGCTCTTTTTGGCGGAGCATCATGAGGTCGATCCCGCGGAGGTGAGTTTTGATGACGAGGTGTTTCGGATTGCCGGTTCAAACGTGGTGTTCAGCTGGTTGGATGCGGCCAAATTGGCGCATGAGGCGGGGCAGTCGGCGCTCTTGGATGTGACGCATTCGGCGACTTTGGATGATTTGAGCTTCCCCAATGGGGCGCATTTGGCGGAAGTGGAAGTTGATCCGCAGACCGGACAATCACAGGTCGTGCGCTATGTTATCGTCGATGATTTCGGCTATCTTCTCAATCCCATGTTGGTGGAGGGGCAGGTGCACGGCGGCGTGGTTCAAGGGCTTGGACAGGCGATGATGGAACATGTGGTTTATGATGACAACGGCCAGCTCCTGACCGCCAGCTTTATGGACTATGGCATGCCGCGGGCCGCCGATGTGCCGATGTTTGAGTTCAACTCTGTCGTGGTGCCCTCAACTGCCAATCCCATTGGCATGAAGGGCTGCGGTGAGGCGGGCACCATTGGCTCGATGGCCGCGGTCGCCAATGCGGTGATGGATGCTTTGGCCTCAAAGGGTGTCATGCGGGCGGACATGCCCTTCACGCCGCAGCGGGTTTGGAGCATGCTGCAAAACGCAGGCTAAGTCGGTATGTCCCTCTGGCATTGGATCAAGTCCAAGATTTGGCAGAACCGCTTTGGCCAGCTCGTGGAAAATGCGGGTTCTGCCTCTGGGGCCGCACCGCGCCGAATGGTGCATGTTGTCGTGATGGATGGCACGCTCTCCTCGCTTGAACCGGGATTTGAGACAAATGCCGGACTGGCCTATCAGCTTTTGAAACGCAGCGCGGGACCCGGTCTGACAGTGCATTATCAACCTGGGCTGCAATTTGACCGGGGCAATTTCTTGGCATCGGCCTGGTCGGTATTGACCGGCAGCGGTTTGGATTTGCAGATTCAGCAGGTCTACGGCGCCTTGGCGAGCCGCTATGAACTGGGGGATGAGATTTTTTTGATTGGCTATTCGCGCGGTGCCTTTGCGGCGCGCTCTTTGGCGGGATTGATCGATCGGGTCGGCTTGCTGCGGCGCGATCAGGCGATGCAGCGGCATGTTTCCATGGCCTATCGCCACTACCGGGACGGCAGCACAGACCTGCGGGCCTTTGCTGAAGAATATTGCCACTCCGATGTCCCCATCGCGGCGATTGGGGTTTGGGACACGGTCAAGGCGCTTGGGCTGCGCTTGCCGGGCGTCTGGCGGCTGTTCGAGAGCAAATACCGGTTTCACAACCATCAGATCAGCGCATGTGTCGGCGCCGGGTTTCACGCTTTGGCCTTGGACGAAACCCGCGACACCTATCGGCCAGAGATGTGGGAGGATCCAGCCGATCGGCAGGTCCTGGTGCAGCAGGTCTGGTTTGCTGGAAATCATGGAGATGTGGGCGGGCAGGTGATGGGATCTCCGCAGACACGGCCCCTGTCCAACATACCTTTTGTTTGGATGATGCAGCGATTGCAAGAGCAAGGCCTTCCTTTGCCCAAAGCTTGGGCACAGGAGTTTGTGCAAGATGTTCATGCGCCCTCGACCGGCAATTGGAGCGGATTGAATTGGGTCTTTTGGGCGCGGTCTCGGCGTTTGGTTGGACGCTTTCGCTCAGAGTCAATCCATCCCAGCGTCGCGGATGGGCGGCCTGGGCGCCGCATCGGCTTGCATGATGATGCACGTGGTTGAGCCGGTCGCATAGAGTTTGCCATCGTCCGCGCCGCGGATTTCTCCGGCGGCCACGCCGGTGGATCGGCCCGCATGCTGCACCCATCCGCGCGCGATAACGGGCTGGCCGATTGGAATGCTGCGGGTGATATTAACCTTATATTCAAGCGTTGTGTAAATGCTGCCTTTTGGCACTTTGGTCATCACTGCGCAGGCCATACAGCTGTCCAATACCGCACCATACCATCCGCCGTGCAGCCCGCCCATTGGGTTGGTATGATCAAATTCCGGGACTCCGGCAAAGGTTACAGCGCCCTGTGAGACCTCGGTCAGCTCATAGCAGAGCAGGCGCGCGATGGGCGGGTGCGGCAGAGCGCCGTCGCGCATGGCGCACATAAATTCGTACCCGGACATCGAAAGGAGCTGCGCGCGGGTGGGCAAATCCGAAAAATCTCTCGCCTCTATCATCTCGAGCTCCCTGCGCTGCGCTATCGGTCCAGCCTAACGCGGCACATGGAAGGCTTCAAGCCACGCGGCGTAGGCTTTGTTTTGGTGCCTTTCCCAAAGCGGTGCAGACCGCACTGACCACTTCGGCTCTGTTCATAGTGTAAAAATGCAGATGCTCAACACCGTTTTGGATCAAACGGTCACACAGCTCGCTGGCCTGGGCAATGGCCATCATCTCGGCCCGGCCCTCGCGCTCGGCGCGGGCGAAGCCCTCTGCCAGGTCGGGCGCGATTGAGGTGCCACAGCTGCGGGCGATGGCTTGGGTCGCTGTCCAATTTTGCACAGGCAAAATGCCAGGGATGATCGGCAGTGTGATCCCCTGCGCTGCGGCCCTGTCGCGGAAGCGTAGAAAGAAATCTGCATGGAAGAAAAATTGCGTGATCGCAGCGGTTGCGCCGGCATCTTGCTTGCGCTTGAGCCAATCTAAATCACTCTGGGCGCTCTGTGCCAAAGGGTGCACCTCTGGATAGGCGGCGACGAAAATGTCCTGCAGCCCGTAGTGCTTGGCACATGCGATTAACTCCATCACATCCAAACCCTTGGGCGCTGTATCCCCGCGCAGAGCGATTAGACCCTCCGCGCCAGCCTCCTGTGCCGCGGTCAGATAGGCCCGAAGATCAGCCGGGTGTTGTGTTGCACAGGTGATATGCGCCTGCAAACGTCCCAGCGCGGATCGCCGCAAGGCCCGTAGGGTGTCTAAGGTTTGAGCGGGATCCTTGGCGCAGGTTACGGAGGAAAATTCTGGCGCGAATTCCGCGAGCGTCTCAGCTGTCCGGCTCAACGAAAAAGCGGCTGTGACAGTTTTTGGTGAAAAAAATTCAAACGAAATATTGGTCATTCTATCCTCATTGAAGCTGGCTTGTATTGACAGTGTCAGAGGATTTATGATTAATCAAATTCATAAAATTCAATTTAGTTATGAGGAATTTTACGAATGCACTTTGATCTACGCCACCTGCGTGCCATTCGCGCCATTGATAAATGCGGTGGGCTGTCGCGTGCGGCGGATATGCTCAATCTCACACAATCGGCCCTGTCGCATCAAATCAAAGGGCTTGAGGATCAGGCGGGCGTTGATCTTTTTGTGCGGCGCACCAAACCGCTGAAATTGTCGGCAGCCGGGCAGCGGCTGCTGAAACTGGCCAATCGGGTGTTGCCAGAGGTTGAGGCCACCGAAGAGGAATTTCGAAGCTTGTTGTCGGGCAAATCAGGACGTCTGCATATCGCCATTGAATGCCATGCCTGTTTTGAATGGCTGTTTCCCGTTCTGGAGGCCTTTCGCAAGGCCTGGCCTGACGTAGATGTTGATATCCGCCCGGGTCTGGCCTTTGAGGCTTTGCCGGCCTTGGCGCGTGAGGAGGTGGATCTGGTGGTCTCCTCCGATCCAGAAGAGCATCCCGATCTCGAATTTTCACCGCTGTTTGATTATGAACCTGTATTTGTTGCCTCAAGCCAGCACAGCTTGGCGCAAAAATCTTGGATTGATGCACAGGACTTTCGCGATGAGATCTTGATCACCTATCCGGTAGATCGGGCGCGCCTGGATGTATTCTCGCAGCTTTTGATGCCCGCCAAGGTCGAGCCTCGTACGGTGCGCCAGGTGGAGCTGACCGCGGTGATTTTGCTTTTGGTTGCCTCCAATCGCGGCGTTGCGGTCCTGCCCGATTGGGTCGTGCGTGAGGTGCGGTATAACTCTGATTACGTCACCCGACCGCTCACCAAGCAGGGGCTCACGCGCAGGCTCTATGCTGCAACCCGCCGAGAAGACACAACAAAACCCTTCATGGCGCATTTGCTCAAACTTGCCCGCAGCGAGCCGGTGAAATTGCAACGCAGCTAGGCCTTGGCAAGCAGGCTTCGGCGGCGTATAGCCCAGCCTGATCTGCAGGAGCATCACCATGGTACAAAGCGCTAATATGAACGTAATGATCGCGACAGCGCGCAAAGCTGGACGCGCCTTGGCGAAAGATTTTCGCGAGGTGGCCAATTTGCAAGTCTCGGTCACAGGCGCCAGTGATTTTGTCGCCCGCGCGGATATGCATGCCGATAAAGTGGTGAGAGAAGAGCTGATGGCGGCCCGTCCGACCTACGGGTACTTGGCTGCGGAAAGTGCTGAAATTGAAGGTAAAGATCCGACCCGCCGTTGGATCGTGGATGCTATGGTGGGTGTCACCAATTTCCAACATGGCATGCCTCATTATGCGGTGACGATTGCTTTGGAGCATAAGGGCGAGATTGTGGCCGGCGTGATTTACGATGCCGCGCAAGACGAATGTTTTTTCGCGGAAAAAGGCCAGGGCGCTTGGATGAATGAATCCCGTATGCGGGTGTCTGGGCGTCGCAGCCTGTCGGATTGCGTCTTTGCCACTGGCCTGCCATCTGCGGGCCGCGCGGACTTGCCGCAAACTTTGACTGATCTGGCGCAGCTTTTGCCGGTCTCCTCTGGGGTGCGCAATCTTGGCGCTGCTGCGCTGGATATGGCCTATGTGGCTGCGGGCCGTGTGGATGGATTTTGGGGGCGCCGCCTGCAAATTTGGGATGTCGCCGCTGGCATGATCATTGTGAAAGAGGCGGGCGGATTTTCTGAGGCCATTCAACCGGGTGGTGATGTGTTGCAAGATGGAACAGTGATTGCCGCGAATGATCAAGTCTTCGCGCCTTTCTGCAAGATCATCCGCAAGGGCAGCTGACACAGGGCGCCTTGACCCCGCGATAGGTCACGGCCGTAATCTGGGGCGTTTGGCTTCGTCGCAACAAAACACGCTCCATGCTTGACAGATGGCCGCTTTGCGCCACTTCGACCCTATGCGTGTTCTTATCATTCTCATATTCACCGCCTTCACAACAGGCGCGTTGGCCCAGTGCCCAAAGCCGCCCGAGATCTCCAAGGATCTCGATCAAGCCTATCGCAGTCTCAAATTCGCGAAATTTCCCAAAGACGCGCAAGCGGCGACGGCTATACTGTGGAGCCTATGGACCCGTGCACCTGACAATCGGGCACAACGTTTGCTCAACCGAGGGATGATGAACCTCCGGTTGGGCGACTTGGTGGCCGCCGAGGGATTTTTGACCGCCCTCATTGAATATTGCCCCGATTACGCCGAGGGTTACAATCAACGGGCCTTCGCGCGCTATCTGGCTGGGAACTTCGAAGGGGCCTTGCCAGATTTGGTTCGGGCGCTCTCCATCCGGCCGCGCCACCTTGGCGCTTTGTCGGGCAAAGGGCTGACCCATTTGGCCCTCGGACAGCCGGAGCTGGCCGAAATTGAATTTCGAAAAGAATTGGCATTAAACCCATTCACCGCCGATCGGGATTTGATCCCGAATTTGGGCACGGATTTATAAATAATCTGCCTTTACACGCCCGGCATTTTGCCTATGTTCGCCGCTGTGCCCGCGTGATGGAATGGTAGACATAGAGGACTTAAAATCCTCAGGCTTAACGGCCGTGCCGGTTCGAGTCCGGCCGCGGGTACCACCAAAAGTATTAGCCGCTGATTTGGAATTGGTATTTTCCATGGTCCCGGTTGCGCCGCAGCCCCGGCCCAGAGCGCCGCTGACCAATCGCTCTGGCCCCAGATCTGTGCTGCGAGAGGTTGCGCTGGGGTGAGATCAGGCCCACCACAGGGGTTCGGGTTCTTCACATTTTTGAATATTATAGACCCGCAGTTGCTCGAGCAGCCAATTCATGCGTTCAGGGTCTTCGGTAAGATAGGGCTTTGCCAGTGTGACAATATCTTGAGCCGGCGTGCGGAATTCCGCGGTCCATGCGGCGAGCTTAAACAAAATCGGAACAAATGAGATGCCCGCTTCCGTAAGGTAATAGGGTTTCTTTTGCGCATGGTGCTCGGAGGTTCCGATTTCTAGCAGTTTAAGGTCCCGCATCAATTTCAAACGCGCAGAGAGCGAGCCCGAAGAAATATTCTCTCTGTTGTTATTTAAGATGTCGTTAAATGTGCGCCGGTTAAATAATGCAATATCGCGTATGATAATGGCAATCCATTTGTCGCCGAGGAGATGAGACGCAAGCCCAATCGGGCACATGTTTTCCTCGACGAATTTTTCGTCGAGACCATTCTTTACATCCAACATTAAACCATTCCACCAATTAAACCACTGTTATAACAACAAGGGATCGTCAGTTTTTGCGCGTCAATTAAATTTTTATAAGACCAATGCAATATTTGACATAGTTTAAAATAATCCTTCGATTAGTCTAAAATTTAGACGATATGATATGTTTTGTATCTTTGGCCAAACACTATTTGAAACTGTTGAAGGGAGTCGGATGATGATGGTAAAACTAACGCAAGATCTTGCGCGTGGGCTTGGTCCTTGGAAGGATATGTATCACGAAAATCAAGCAGTGTTAAACGCTCTTGGTGCGCGTCTTATATTTGCGGGTACGGAAAAAGATGATGACAGCAAACTGACTGTGATCATCGATTTCGACTCTCTTGAGGCAATGAAAGCTTTCGGCGGACATGAGGAATTAAAAGCCAAACGTGCGGCCGCTGGAGCGCTCTTAGACACCACGGTGATCACCGTTATGAGCGAAGGTTCCTTTGCCGGATGACAGATGCAGTGGCATCGCATGCACACCGAAAAATGAACGTTAGGGAGAATATAAATGACTGTTTACGATAAGTTGCACAAGGTTATGGAAGATCGAAACGTTGAAGGTTACGTCGATCTGATACATGAAAATGCCGAGATTATATTTCATAAATCGGGCAATCGCTTTGATAAAAGTGAATGGGCCGCCATGGTGGCTGGGATGATGGGTAATCCCAAATTCGTAAGCGATTCATCGCGCTGTGTTTATGAAAATGACGAGATCTTGGTCGCTCATAATTTCATGTCTTATCCGGATGATACCAAGGAAGCTGTTATGTTGGTGTGCATGCTGAAGGATGGGCAAATAATCCGTATGGAAACCGGGGCCACACCGCTGGGGTAACGGTCTTTTTCGTCAGTGCTTAAGGGAGAAATTTAATGGCTAATCTGCTTGTTCACATCCACAGTGGACCTGAGTTAAAAAATAAGCTCACCCTTGGGTTGCTTGTCGCCAAAACGGGGGTTGCGGAAAGGCATAGTGTCAAACTGTTTTTGGCCGCTGATGCTGTGCACGCTCTGGCTTGTCGGGCAGAAGGGGACATTGTGGGGCAGGGTACGGGTGATGCTCATCTGCACTTACAGGCTCTTGCCGCGGCAAATGTTCAAATCATGGTCTCGGGAATGTCTGCGAAAGCGCGCGGTTATGATGACAGTCTTCTGGCCGGCTATAATGCTTCCTTTGCGATGCCTGACACGCTTATTGCTTTGGCCTTAGATGCCGATACGGTGCTGTGTTATTGAAGCTGCTATCGGGCTTAACCGCGGACATAAAGCTTGATGTGCAAGGGGCCTATCTGCCCTGCGCGCCCGGGGTGTTGAGGCAGACCCATTGCGGCATCCTGTCGGCTGCGAGGCGGTTATGGTTGCTGCGGCAGCTGGGCCAGTTCAGCTTCTATGAAGCGGGTTAATTTTTGCGACAGGGGCCGGGTGGATGCGCCCCAAGTTGCCAAAACCTGGCCGTTACCACCGATCAAAATTTTGTTAAAATTCCATCGTGGCGTGAATCCGCTTTGCGCACGCACGGCCTTAAAGAAAGGATGCGCCTGTGCGCCTGTGACCGGAAGCGTCTCACTCATTGGCATATCAATGTCGTAATTCAAGGCACAAAAATTTTTGACTTCTGCATTGCTCTTAAACTCCTGATTAAAGTCGTCCGAAGGCACGGCAACCATTCCAAAGCCCGCGCCGCGGTAAGTGTCGTAGAGTTTTTGCAAATCGGTATATTGTTTTGTGAAGGCGCATTGCGACGCGGTATTCACCACAAGGTAGGGTTTCCCTTGCCATTGTTTTGTATGGATAAGCCCGCCATCCATCGATGGGAAACTAAATGCCCCAAGCTCACTGGCCCCGCTCAAGCGCGGCAGACCCGCCGCAATCGATGCTGCTATGAGAAGTATCGTGGCCCAAACTATGCGTGTCTGTCTCTGTGTCATAGAGGTTCTACGCACCACACGCCGATTTGGATCAACCCTATGCAAGACCAACGCAAGATTGTGTCTGCGGATCCCAGGTGGTTCCAGGCAGGCAAAAGGCCTGCGGGTCCGTGCCGCGATCTGGGCAGCTTGGGGCCTCTTGGGCGAGGCCGGTTGTGGCGCAAATCACGATAAAAAGAGATGTGAGAATGGGCTTCTTCATATGTGTCTCCAGACTGTGCCAACGCGCAGCCCAAAGCAGGCCGATCGTCGGGCCGGGCTATTTTTTTGCGCGCATACTTTGCACCTGGTGAATGAGCGCATCGGCGCGGCGTTTGGTCATGCCAAATTGTTTGCGCAGCCGCTCGAGGTCCGCTTTTTCGCTATGGTCTAAAATACCATCCAACAGCGCTTTGCGCACCTGATCTTCAAAAATAATATTTCGCCGCTCCATCTGCGCATTGAAAGAGGAGGCGACAATACCCGTGATCAATGCCACCACAATCACCCCTAAAATTGCCGATCCGACAGCGATAAGTTTGCCTGCCACGGTGATGGGGGTGATATCGCCATAGCCAACTGTGGTGAGCGTAATCAGCGCCCAATACATGGAGTCGGGAATTGACTGAAAGCCCGTTGGATGGGTTCTATATTCTGCAAAATACATCAATGTGGACGAGAGGATGAACAAAATCGCGAAAAGGTAACTGGCAGCATAAAACGAACGCTTTTCCTCATTAATGGCCTCAAACAGATCCTCCATAGCCGAATTGTAATGCGACAATTTTAGGATACGAAGCAGCCGCAATGCGCGCAAAATCCGCAGATCTAAATAGGGGAAGAATGCGCGCAGATAGAAGGGCAAAATGGACAAAAGGTCGACCAGGCCACTGAAGCTGAGCATGTATTTGGCGCGCGCTTTGCAGGCGCCAACAAAGCTGCGCGGGCCCGAGATTTTGCTCGGTGCAACCCAAACACGGCAGAGATATTCGACCGTGAAAATCCCCACGCTTATGATTTCTATCCATATAAATAGTGTCTTATAGGCCGAATAGAACCGAGGCACGGATTCCAAGGTGATGGAGATGATGTTGATGATGACCAAAGCCGTGAGGAACAAGTCGATGCTTCGGCTGACCCTGTCGCCCACATCTGCACGCTCTAAAATCTGATTGAGCCGGTTTTGCACCTCGCGGTATTTTGACATCTACACCCCCTATTTTACGCAACGATGGGTTTAGCATGATTGCCAAAGCGCGCTTTGGCAAGATTATCTGAGGATTTTGCCCTCGGTGACCACCCTGGATCGGTGAATTTATCTGCGCTTTAGCTCCGTGAGATGTGCCCGCCGGGCCGGGCTTAGGCAGGCGTTCTGCCTGTTTAACTTTTCCTAATACAGCTCTTGCAGGATTTACGCGACGACAAAGCCCCTTCGCTCACCCTTCCGATAGTTTGGTCCAGGCCCTTGGAATGCGGGCCGGATTGCCGGTGGCTTTGCATCATTAAAACATCAAGAGGAAAAAATGACTGATAAAAAAATATTGCACAAGGGCGTCGAAAATCGGGCCATTGGAATTTGGGATGATCTGTACCGGGGGCTGCCGGGTCCGGTGAAATCATTCTTATCGGTGATCATTGTCAGCACCACGCTGATGCTTGGCGCGTTGTTTTTCACAACCCAGCTTCTGCCCGGTGCTGACAGTTTGATCCCCACATTGGTGGATGCGCTGGAGCGGCAGATTGAGGGGCAGAATGTCAAGAATGAGCAGCTTGAAATCTTGGCCCGCAAGATGGTGCAAATCGCGGCCTCTGTGCAGCAGCTCACCGAAGAGTTGGCGCAATCCAATGATCGCTTTCAAAACTCGGTCGATGCGCTGCGCCGTGATGTGACGATTTTGCAAGAACATTGCCACGGAAGCGGTGGCGGCAGCTGCCAATAGGAGGGCGACATGCATGATATTGACGAAATGACCGCCGAGATTGTCCGGCGCGAAGGCGGTTTTGTGAATGATCCGGATGATCCGGGCGGGGCGACAAAATACGGGGTCACCATCCATACCCTGCGCGCGCTGCGCGCCTCTGCCACCGTGGCGGATGTCAAAGCCCTGACGGAGGCAGAGGCGATCGAGATTTTTAAGGGCCAATATTTTGAGCGGCCCAAGATCAACCAACTGCCCGCACCATTGCAAGCCTCGGTCTATGACATGCAGGTCAACGCCGGGGCCAATGCGATCAAAATTTTGCAGCGTCTTACCGCTGATTTTGGCGTGAAACTGGCGGTTGACGGCGTGCTGGGCCCGAAATCCATTGGCGCCATAGACCGAATTTACCAAAAGGCCGAGGCGCAGTTTGTCGATGCCTACGGTATCGCGCGGCGCAATTACTATTTCCGAATTGGCGACCGACGGCCGGCCTCACGGAAATATTGCGTGACCCGAAAGGGCAGCAAGGGCGGCTGGATCACCCGCTCTGAGGAATTTATCCGCCCGCACTATCATTTGAGCCAAGAGGATTTTGAAAAGAGGATTGCGACATGGGCTTGATGTCATGGATTTTGGGCGGCGGGGCGAAACAGGCCGCTGCCGCGGTCGGGCAAGTGGCCGGGGTGTTCAAACCCAATGCTGAGGCCTCAGAGGCGCGCGGTCATGCCTATGATGGGGCCGCTTTGGGGCAATATGCCGCCGAATTTGCCCATCCGCGCCGGGGCTGGTTTGACGGGCTGGTGGACGGGCTAAACCGCCTGGTGCGGCCGGTGATCACCTTCGGGCTTTTGGGGATCCTGCCCGCGGTGGTGATCTGGCCCGAGGGGGCCGCCATTGCCTTTGCCGCCCTGGCGCTTTTGCCTGCGGGCTATTGGGCGCTGGTGACGGTGATTGTCGGGTTTTACTTCGGCGGGCGTATGCAGCTCAAAGCGCAGGATTTCCAAAAATCCGTGCAAGAGCCCGCAGACCGCGCCCCAGAGGTGATCGCCAATATCAAGCGCCTCCGCACCGCCCTCTCCCCCAATGAGGCCGCCGACGACGACCCCGAGCTTGCCCTCGAGCTGGCGCAGGGCCTGGACAGCGACAACCCGGCGCTGCGGGATTGGTCGGAACGGGGCCGGGGGGAGGGCGCTCCCGGGTCCTAGGGCAAAGATTGCACATGCAGGAGTTTTTCACCATCAAGACTGAGCAGGTAAATCTTGCGATTTTGGTCGATCACGATCAATTCATTGGCCGTTCGGCTGACTGAGAGCACCTGGGTCCCCTCGGGCAGGGCGGTTATTTCGGGGAAAATTGCGACAGTGCTCTGCAAGCGGATGACAAGCACTGTAAAGATCGCTATGAGACCCACAATCATGGTGGCTGTGAGCGTTGTGACCAGCCGCCGTAAAAACCGCAAATTCGCCGGTTCAGTTGGATTTGCCGGAACCTCAGATTGATCTGCCATGACTGATGTCCTTTTTACCATTGGAGAAAACCCTCCGCCGCGCCTTGATAAAGCCTTAGCGCGGAATGTGCCAGAGCGGGCCATTAGCCGGTCGCGCCTGATGCGCATGATTTCGGAAGGCGCGGTTGAGGTGAATGGCGCTGTGGTGACCGATCAGAAGGCTCGGGTGCAGGAAGGCGATGATATTGTCATTCGCCTGCCAGAAGCTGTGGAAAGCCACATGCTGCCGGAAGATATTGCGCTCGAGGTTTTGTTTGAGGATGATGACTTGATTGTGGTCAACAAGCCGGCCGGCATGGTTGTGCATCCGGCCCCCGGTTCGCCCTCAGGAACTTTGGTCAATGCGCTTTTGGCCCATTGCGGCGAAAATCTCTCTGGTGTGGGCGGGATGAGGCGTCCTGGGATCGTGCACCGGATTGATAAAGACACCAGTGGGCTTTTGGTGGTGGCCAAATCTGACGCGGCCCATCAAGGTTTGGCCGATCAATTTCTGGATCACAGCATTGAGCGCCTATATACGGCGGTGTGTTTTGGCGTGCCCTCGGCCGGCGATCCGCGGCTCATGGGCCTGGCGGGCACGTCGTTTGAAGCGGGCAATCAGCTCAAGATCACAACCCAATTGGCCCGCCATAAGACAGATCGCCAACGCCAAGCGGTGGTGCTGAAAAATGGGAAACATGCCGTGACCCGCGTGCGGGTGTTGCAGGAATTGGCCGGCGGCGCTGCCGCGGTGGTGGAATGCAAATTGGAGACTGGGCGCACCCACCAAATTCGGGTGCATATGTCCTATGCCGGTCATGCTTTGCTTGGGGATCAGACCTATAGCCGCAAACGCAAATTGGCTGGCGCCTACACCGAGCAGGTTGCAGCCTTCCCAAGGCAAGCGCTGCATGCGGGGCTCTTGGGCTTTAAGCATCCGATCACGGGCCGTATGCTGCGCTTTACGAGCCCCTTGCCTGCGGATATGCAGGATTTGATTGCGCTTTTAAGCCTGTAGAGGCTGGCGCGCCTTTCCGTGCTGGCCCAGATGAATAATAATTCCCGGCCCCCTTGAAACGGGGCAAAGCTGCACGCATATCTATGTTAAGCCCATATACATGGGAATGAACATGAGGGAGCACGATGGCAAATTACGCAAATTTACCTGCACCAACGCCGGATGGGGGATTGAACCGCTATATGCAGGAGATCCGAAAATTTCCAATGCTGGAGCCGGAAGAGGAGTATATGTTGGCCAAGGCTTGGGTGGAGCGGCAAGACAGCGGCGCAGCGCATAAGTTGGTGACCAGCCACCTGCGTTTGGCGGCTAAAATCGCGATGGGCTATCGCGGCTATGGCTTGCCTCAGGCGGAGGTCATTTCGGAGGCCAATGTTGGTTTGATGCAGGCTGTCAAGAAATTCGACCCTGAAAAAGGGTTCCGCTTGGCCACCTATGCGATGTGGTGGATACGGGCGAGTATTCAAGAATATGTTCTGCGCTCTTGGTCCTTGGTCAAAATGGGAACCACCTCGGCGCAAAAGAAGCTGTTTTTTAATCTGCGCAAGGCAAAATCGCGGATTGGCGCCTATGAAGATGGGGACTTGCGGCCCGAACAGATCACACGCATCGCAACCGATCTTGGCGTGACTGAAACGGAAGTGCAGTCAATGAACCGGCGGATGTCTGGCGGCGATGCCTCTTTAAACGTGATGGTCGGCAGCGACGGCGAAAGCGCGACACAGTGGCAAGATTGGTTGCACGATGAGGATGCCGATCAAGCGGGTGATTATGAGCGCAATGATGAGATGTCCGTGCGTCGCGCCATGCTGGCTGAGGCGATGAGCGTTTTGAACGACCGTGAAAAAGACATTATCGCCCAACGCCGCTTGCACGATCAGCCGGTGACTTTGGAGGAGCTGTCAAGCCAATATGACGTGAGCCGCGAGCGCATTCGTCAGATTGAAGTGCGCGCGTTTGAAAAGCTGCAAAACCGTATGCGTGAATTGGCACAGGAAAAGGGCCTGCTGCGCGACCTGTGATGCCGGCCCGCACCTCTTGCTGTGGCATTTGCTCTGGCGGGGCTGCCCTCTTGGCGTTATCCTAACGGGCAGGGGCATGAAGGGGATAGGCATGACACATATTCGTTGGGGCATTCTAGGGGCGTCAAAATTTGCCCGCGAGCACATGGGCCCGGCCATTCATGCGGCCAAAGGCGCGGTTTTATCGGCTGTGGCCAGTCGTACCCCCGAGAGCGTTGCCCCGTTTCAGGACTTCGCCGCAGGGTGCCGGGCGGTTATGGGCTATGATGCTCTCATCGCAGATCCCGATATTGATGCGGTCTATATCCCCTTGCCACATCACCTGCATGTGGAGTGGACCGTAAAGGCGCTCACCGCTGGCAAACATGTGTTGGCGGAAAAACCTATTGCGATGCAGGCGGATGATTTTGATCAGCTGATCGCCGCCCGCGATGCGACCGGGCTTGTGGCGGCTGAGGCCTATATGATTGTGCACCACCCGCAATGGCAGCGCGCGCGGCAAATGGTGGCCGATGGCGCGATCGGCCGCGTGATCCACATCACCGGCGGGTTTTCCTATGACAATTCCGATGATCCCCAAAATATTCGCAATCAAGCGGCCATGGGCGGCGGCGGGTTGCGCGACATTGGGGTCTATGTGCTGGGATCGGCGCGCTATGTCATGGGGGCAGATCTCGAAAATATTTCCGCAAAAATCCGTTTTGAAAGCGGGTTTGACACATTTGCCGCTATGCAAGGCACGATTGGAGCGGCGACCTATTCGGCCTATGTCTCGACGCGCATGCATCCGCATCAAGAGATGGTGTTTCATGGATCTGAAGGTCTGTTGCGTCTCACCGCGCCATTCAATGCCAATATTTTTGGCGAGGCTCGGATTGAATTGCACCAGCCAAATTTGGGTCTGCGGGTAGAGAAATTTCCCGCTGCCAACCATTATGTTCATCAAGTGGAAGCCTTTGGGCACAGCATCCGCACCGGCGCGGCCTATCCTTGGACGCTGGAACAGGCGCGCGGAACCCAAGAAGCGATTGACAAGATATTGGCAGTTGGCACAAAGTTACCATAATTTCAAAGTTGCAGATTTTGTAATATTAAGACGTTCAATCGAATTTTTTGGATTTAAAAAGGTGTTTCAACGATGACGAGGCCAAAAACTGATGGTGGATTTGCCCTTAATGAACCGCGACAGGGCAAAGCACAGGAAAACCTGGTGTTGCGGCTGCTTTGGATGCTCGTGATCTCCGTGATGTTGAGCCTCGCGCAAACGATTTTGACCTTTGTTACCGTCATCCAGTTCATTATCATGCTGATCTCGGGACGGCAGCCCAATGAGCGTTTGGCCGATTTTGGCACGACTTTGGGGATTTGGATTGCCAAGGCCGCCCGCTATCAAACAGCTGCCAGCGAAATGCGCCCTTGGCCATGGAGCGAGTTGGATTAATCTTCCATCGCTTCCAGCTCGTCGATCATCGCAGAGATCATGCTGAGTCCCTTATCCCAAAACTTGGGGTCACTCGCGTCCAAACCAAAGGGCGCGAGCAGTTCCGTGTGGTGCTTTGAGCCACCGGCCCGCAGCATGTCAAAATATTTGGTCTGAAACGCGGGATCACCCTCTTCATAGACTGCATAAAGCGCGTTCACCAACCCGTCGCCAAAGGCATAGGCGTAAACATAGAAGGGGGAATGCACAAAATGCGGGATGTAGGACCAGAACGTCTCATAGCCATCCATGAATTCAAAAACCGGCCCGAGGCTCTCGCCCTGCACACTCATCCAAATCTCATTGATCTGATCTGGCGTGAGCTCCCCCTCGGCACGGGCCGCATGCAGCTTGCACTCAAAGTCATAAAACGCAATTTGGCGCACCACGGTGTTGATCATATCCTCCACTTTGCCGGCCAGGAGCACTTTGCGCTCTTGGGGAGTCTTGGCGGCGGCCAAAAGTTTGCGGAAGGTCAACATTTCGCCAAAAACGGAAGCGGTCTCAGCCAGGGTGAGCGGTGTTGAGGACAGCAATTCGCCTTGCTGGGCGGCCAGAACCTGATGCACCCCGTGACCCAATTCATGGGCCAATGTCATCACATCCCGCGGCTTGCCCATGTAATTCAGCATCACATAGGGATGCACGGTGGTGACGGTTGGATGTGCAAAAGCGCCGGGGGCCTTACCTGGCTTGACGGCTGCATCGATCCAGCCCTGGGTGAAAAAGGGTTTGGCTATTTCGGCCATCTTAGGCGAAAATTCTGCATAGGCGGACAGCACCATCTCTTGCGCTGTGGCCCAATCGACCAGCTTGTCATCTTCAATTGGCAAAGGAGCGTTTCGATCCCAGACTTGCAGGGTCTCAAGGCCAAGCCATTTGGCTTTGAGCGCATAGTAGCGATGCGATAATTTGGGGTAGGCGGCCACGACCGCATTGCGCAGCGCCTCGACGACCTCAGCCTCGACGTGGTTGGACAAATGCCGTCCCGTTTGCGGCGTCGGCATTTTCCGCCAGCGGTCCTCGATCTCTTTTTCTTTGGCCAGCGTATTATGCACCCGGGCAAAAAGGCTGGTGTTTTTACGCAGGACACGCGCAATCTCGCGGGCCGCCGCCTCGCGCGTGCCTCTGTCTTGTTCGGACAATTTGTTGGCCGCCGCCTCGAGCGGCAGATCCTCCCCATCAATCGTAAAGACCAGGCTGGCGACGGTTTCGTCAAACAAGCGGTTCCACGCAGCGGCCCCGACCACCGATTGATCATGCAGGAATTTCTCCAGCTCGTCAGAGAGCTGATAGGGCTTCATCGCGCGCATGCGGTCAAACACCGGCTTATAGCGGGCCAGAGCGGCATTTTGCGCCAATAATTTTGAAAGAGCTTCCTCCTCCAATCTATTGAATTCTAATCCATAGAAAACCAATTTTGTCGTATACTCTGTCAGCTTATTTTGCATATCTGACATGAATTTCGCCCGCTCGGGATCCGTTGTCAGCTGATAATAACGCAATCCTGCAAAAGACATGATCCGCCCGGCAATGATGTCAATCGCCTCATAGCGTTCCACGGCCTTGAGCATTTCATCCGCATTGAGTTGCGCGAGCTTGCCATCGTAATCATCTGAAAAATCACTACACGCTTTCTCAAGCCGCTTGAGATCGGCCTGCAGCTCTGGCGCATCTTCGGATGTATAAAGATCGCTGAGATCCCATTCTGGCAAATCTCCAAAGGCTCCGCCGCCTTGTGGATTGGCCTCAAATACGCGTGTGTCTTTTCGCATGAATTGGTCCATCAGGGCTGTATTATTCGGTCAGCTGGCTCAAAAAACGCCCAGTTTTGAGCTGCACAAGTGTTCACTGTCTCTCGCTCTATCTAATGTTTTTCCTGGGGAGAGGAAAGCCACTTTAGGCGCTTGCAATTCAAATTGAATTTCTCCGCGCTTCATGCTCTGCTTTGGGTGTTGCTAGAATTGGAGACCTTATGCGCATTGAGAATTTTAAATCCCGCATGGCAAATCGTGAGATGATGGCCGGGACGTTTTTGAAGACCCCAGCCTATGAGTTGGTGGAGGTTCTGGCAACTTCGCAGTTGGATTTCATCTGCATCGACATGGAGCATAGCCCCTTTGACCGCGCGCGCACGGATGCTTGTCTTGCCGTGGCGCGGGCCTTGGATTTTCCAGTGCTGGTGCGGGTGACGCATTTTGCACCGCAAACCGTGTTGCAGGTTTTGGATATGGGCGCAGTTGGCGTGGTGGCCCCGCATATCATCACCGCAAAGCAGGCCCAGGATTTGGTGCGCGCCGCGCATTTCGGCCCAGGGGGCCGCGGTTTTGCGGGCGCCACGCGTTGGGCCGGATATGGCACGCAAAATATGGCGGAAGTGCTGGCGCAATCGGCGCGTCAAACGGTTGTGATTGCCCAGATTGAAGAGCCCGAGGCGCTGGAAAATGTCGAGGAGATTGCCGCAACCCCCGGCGTAGACGGTTTGTTCCTCGGGCCATCAGATATGAGCGTTTCAATGGGCTATCGTGACACCAATTCTGAGGACTTGCGCGCGGCTCTCGCGCGGTGCGGCGCGGCGGCGGAGATGTCGGGCAAAGCCTATATGACCTTCGTGCCCAATGCTGCCAAAGCGGCAGATTGGGCGCAATTTGGGGCGCATATGTTCTTTGTCGGATCTGAGCAGGGCTGGATGAAGTCTGGGGCCAATGCCGATGCGGCGGGCATTCATGCGCTTGGGTGATGCCGATCAAAATGGGCGATGGTTTCGCGGTAAAACGCTGCGCGGATTTCGGGGCGCTCCATCATGAATTCATGTTTGGCCTGGGGCACGACCTTTAGGCGGGCTCCGGGCCAATGGGCCATGCGCTGCTGAATGCGCCTTGGGTCCACGATGGTTTCCAGGCCACCGACAAAGCATAGGGCCGGAGCGTTGGGTGCGCGGCGGCGGTGCAGCGCAAGCATCTCGTGCAGTGCCTCATTGAGCCAGTGCAAACTCGGGCCGCCAAGGGCGCAATCAGGAAGTTCTTGGAGGTGGTACTGCATCATTTCAAACATTTGCGGATCACAGCTCAACTGATTGTCCTCAAATGCCACCTCCAGCAAATAAGGTCCAATAGAGCTGCCTGGCGCGCGCATCTCAGCCAGTTTGAACGGGTACAGGAGGCTGGACAGTGCCCAAGCCAAGGCGCGTTTCGCGGGAGGGTGAAACAAAATTCCCCACATCGGCGCCGAGAAACTGACCGCCTGCACGGGCAAGCCTTGCATCAGCGCGCGCAAACCAATGCAGCCGCCCATGGAGTGGGCAATTAGAAAATAAGGCTCGGGCAGGTCCATTGATTTGGCCGCGCTCATCAGAGTTTGCACGTCCCGCTGATAGTCAGAAAATTTGTGCACATGGCCAATCAAGCGATCTGGCAACAGCCGGTCTGACAGGCCCTGTCCCCGCCAATCTATGGCCAAGCAGCTGTAACCGGCCTTGGCAAGGGCCGCTGCGGCTCCGCCGTATTTTTCAATATATTCGGTGCGCCCAGGGAATATTAAGACCGTTCCCTTGGTCCCGCTGCGCCAAACCCCGAGGCGCAGGCGCAGACCGTCCGGCGTTTGCACCCAATGGCCAGACCCTTCCCCAGGGCCGCGCGCCAGATCGTTTCGCAGCGGCGCAGGGCTGAGCATCAGCTCAAAACACCTGCCAATCGCATGGCCAGACCCATGTCGCCCTCTACCGAGAGCTTGCCACTCATGAAAGCAGAGGTTGGATTTTGCCGGCCGGCAAGAATATCCTCAAAGACCTCTGCCGTGGCCGAAAGGGTCACATCCGCCGAGTCATCGGAAATGCGGACCCCCGCGCTGTCCACGATTAATGCGCCCTCACCGGCAATTGAAAACTTTGCAGAGCCATCAAAAACGCCGCCGCCCAGCTTCTGTGTTAAAACATCACGGGCTTGGTTCAATATTTCGCTCATTCAACAGGTTCCTTAATCATTTTATTTTACAGCGAGGGGCTGAAACCTCGGAAAACTGTGCTACAACTTTCTTATGACCAGTGTTGTTTGGAAACTCAAATCATTCGTGGCGGCAATCTGCCTATTTGTTGCGGCAAGCGGGATGGCGGCGGCGCAGTCGGCGCGTTTGGATCCATTGTTTGAGCGTTTGAAAAGGGCAGATGCCGTCGATGCGCCGGCTCTGGAGGCGAAAATCCGGCAGGAATGGTCCAAAAGCGGATCAGCAACGGCCGATTTGCTGCTGTCTCGGGCGAAGATTGCCATCGATGCAGGCGATCAGAAAGCGGCCATGGGGCATTTGACAGCCTTGACGGATCATGCGCCAGAATTTGCAGAGGGCTGGAACCTCAGCGCGGTGACCCTCTTTAATTTGGGTAAGATAGGCCCTGCTTTGGCGGCGATTGAACGCACCTTGATCCTGGAGCCGCGTCATTTCCAAGCCCTTGAAGGGCTGGTGCTGATTTTCGACGACGCTGGGCTCTATCAGGAGGCCTTTGAGATTCTACGTCAGATTGAGGCTATACATCCTCACGCCGAGATTCTATCGAAGGCGCGCGCACGACTTGAAGCAAAAACCCTAGGGCAAGCCCTGTAACCCCTTAAGGGATTGGCCAATGGCTCCAAATAATCGAATTGTGGCCGTTTTAGGCCCGACCAACACGGGCAAAACCCATTATGCCATTGAGCGGATGCTGGGGCATCGCACCGGAATCATTGGATTGCCGCTGCGATTGTTGGCACGCGAGGTTTATGACAAGATCGTAGCGCTGCGGGGGCCGTCGGTTGTGGCCTTGGTGACCGGCGAGGAGCGCATCGTGCCGCCGCGTGCAAAATATTGGGTCTGTACGGTTGAGGCCATGCCCGAGGGTATGGGTTGCGATTTTTTAGCGGTCGATGAGATCCAACTCTGCGCCGATCCTGAGCGCGGCCATGTTTTTACCGACCGTTTGCTGCGCGCGCGCGGCTTGCATGAAACGCTCTTTATGGGGGCAGAGACCATGCGCAAGGCGATTGCGGCGCTGGTTCCGACGGCCGATTTTATGCACCGGGAAAGATTTTCCGAGCTGAGCTACAGCGGACAAAAGAAGATCAGCCGCATGCCAGAACGCTCTGCCATCGTGTCGTTTAGCGTGGATAATGTTTATGGGATCGCTGAGCTGTTGCGGCGCCAAAAGGGCGGGGCGGCGGTGGTCATGGGGGCGTTGAGCCCGCGCACGCGCAATGCGCAGGTTGAAATGTATCAAAATGGCGATGTGGATTACCTTGTGGCCACCGATGCCATTGGCATGGGGCTCAATTTGGATGTGAACCATGTGGCCTTTTCAGCAACATCGAAATTTGATGGCAACCGCATGCGACCGCTTTTGCCAACCGAACTGGCGCAAATCGCAGGCCGCGCGGGACGACATATGAACAATGGCAGTTTCGGCGTCACGGGTGAAGCTGCGCCCTTGCACGATGACTTGGTTGAGGCCATTACCGAAAATCGGTTTGCACCGCTGACCAAACTGTATTGGCGCAATGCCAAGCTGCAATTTGGCTCCACCAAAGCGCTGATTTTAGCCTTGGAGCAACAGACGAGCAATGAATGGCTGACGCGGGTGCGTGAAAGCTGTGATTTGGCCGCGCTCAAGGCTTTGGTGCAGGATGCCGAAATTGCCGCAAGAGCCAGTGACGGCGCCTCGGTGGCTTTGCTCTGGGACGTCTGCCGAATCCCTGACTTTCGGGGTATTTCAAACCGGCAACATGCCGAGCTTCTGGGTGTTATTTACAACTATTTGCACGAAAAGGGCCAAATTCCGCAAGATTGGCTCGCGCGAAGCATAAATAGTTTAGATAATACGAAGGGTGACATTGACGCCCTGTCAAAAAGGTTAGCCTATATCCGCACCTGGACCTATGTTGCGCAACGCAAAGACTGGGCCCATGATCATGAGCATTGGCGCGAGGCGACCCGCGCTGTAGAAGACCGTTTGTCAGACGCGCTGCATATCGCACTGACCCAAAGATTTGTCGATCGGCGCACATCTATTTTGATGCGGCGATTGAAACAGAAGGAGAGCCTTGTGGCCGACGTGAATAAAGATGGTGAAGTAACAGTAGAAGGCCAGTTTGTTGGGCGGCTTGAGGGATTTCAATTTCGGCAAGACGCCAGCGCGTCACCCGATGAGGCCAAGACGCTCCGCAGCGCCAGTCTTCAAGCCTTGACCCCCGAGTTCCATCTTCGGGCAGATCGGATGTACAATGCCCCAGATACGGAGATTGATTTCACCGAGCAAGGCGGCCTGATGTGGGGCACCTCGGCGGTGGGCAAGCTGATTCCTGGCTCAAATGCGCTTAAACCGCATGTGCAGGCTTTCGTTGATGTCGAGGCCGGGCCAGAAGTGGCTGAGAAAGTGACGCGGCGTTTGCAGCATTTCATCGACCGCAAAATATCCACCCTATTTGAGCCTTTGATGAATATGCAGCGCGACGAAAGTCTCACGGGCATGGCGCGCGGCTTTGCGTTTCAGATGATCGAAGGTCTGGGCGTTTTGGACCGGGCGGATGTGGGCGAAGATGTGAAATCCTTGGATCAAGAGGCCCGCAGCGCCCTGCGCAAACATGGCATCCGGTTTGGTCAGTTTACCATCTTCATGCCGTTGTTGCTCAAACCCGCGCCAACGCGCTTGCGGTTGTTGCTTTGGTCTTTGGCCTCTGGCCTGCAAGAATTTCCCGAGGCGCCGCCTCCGGGTCTGGTCACTGTGCCGACCGATGCGACAAAGCCTGCGGGCTATCACTTGAAATCTGGTTATCGCGCCGCTGGCGAACGGGCTTTGCGTGTTGATATGGCTGAACGCCTCGCAGATATGTTGCGCACCCAGGACACGCGTGGCGGATTTGAAGCCACGGCGGATATGCTGTCGATCACGGGCATGACGTTGGAGCAATTTGCCAATTTGATGCAGGGGCTGGGGTATCGCGCGGAAAAGGCGGAGCGGATCAAGGTGAAAGCGCCCGCGGCAGAGCCGGTGGCGTCGGAGCCTGCCAGTGATGCGGAGGCTTCTGCGGATGGCACCTCTGACGCGGTTGAGACCGCGCCAATAGATGCTCCCATAGCGGATGTCCCTGCCGCAGAGCTTGAAACACCGGCTGAGGCTGGCGAAGATGCCTCTAAGGAGACGGCGCCCGTGGAAATGGAGGTCTTTTATACCTTCGCATGGGGCGCGAAACGTGTGGAGCGCGCGGCGAATGGTCCGCGCCAAGGCCAAAAACCACGCGGCAAGTCCAAACAGGACCGTGCACCGAAGGGCAAAGGCGGCAAGGCCGGCGGCAATCCCGATAAGGCGGAGCGGTTCCAAGCCCGGCCCGCCAAACGCGACAAGCCCATTGATCCCGACAACCCTTTTGCCGCGGCCTTGATGGGATTCGGCAAAAAGTGAGTGAGGCGAAACCGGGTCTTCGCATTGACAAATGGCTCTGGCAGGCCCGGTTTTTTAAGACGCGGAGCCTGGCGGCGAAGCTGGTGCAATCGGGCAAGCTGCGGCTCAATGGGGAGTTGATCTCCAAGCCATCGCGTATGATCAGCGTTGGCGATGTACTGACCTTTCCAAAGGCCTTGGACACAAGGGTGATTGAGGTGCGCGCGCTGGGCACGCGGCGCGGCCCGGCGCCCGAGGCCCAGGCGCTCTATCTCGATTTGGCGCCCCCTGCACCCAAGCCCGCCTTCAACGCCAGTCCAAAGGCGGATCACCGCCCAACCGCCCGCGAGCGCCGGGCTCTTCAAAAATTTAAGCAAGACCTTGAAGAAAACTAAGGCAAGCGCAACTTGCCAAAGAGCGACTTGCGGTTTATGCGCATGTCGAAGTCAAAGGAAACTCGATTATGACATATGTGGTCACAGACAATTGTATCGCCTGTAAATACACAGACTGCGTTGAGGTCTGCCCGGTAGATTGTTTCTATGAGGGCGAAAATATGTTGGTGATACATCCCGATGAATGTATTGATTGCGGCGTTTGTGAACCCGAGTGCCCCGCTGACGCTATTCGTCCGGACACCGAGCCGGATATGGAAAAATGGGTGGATTTCAACCGGAAATATTCCGAGGTTTGGCCTGTGATCATCACGAAAAAGGACGAGCTTCCTGATGCGGAAGCGCGCGACGGTGAAGAGGGCAAGTTGGAGAAATATTTCTCTGAAGCCGCCGGAACTGGCGGCTAAACACCCCCCGCTTTATCAATCGCTCAAAATATGTTATACACTCAACAGATGAACAGCTGTTTTAACACAGCGCCAAGCGCATCCTCTTTAATCTGAACTTAAGGCTGGTTCCTTACAGCAGGTTCACCGGTGCGTCGGCGTGAAAGGACGAAGATGAGTAAGAAGAAACTTGATTTCCGTATTGATGAGTATGTGGTCTATCCTGCCCATGGGGTTGGCAAGGTCACTGCGGTTGATGAGCAAGAGGTTGCGGGCATCACCCTTGAGTTATTCGTTGTGGCTTTCGACAAAGACAAGATGACCCTGCGCGTGCCAACCCACAAGGCAATTGAAGTGGGCATGCGCCCCTTGGCAACGCCAGATGTCGTGGCCCATGCCATGGCGATCCTACGCGGCAAGGCCAAGGTAAAGCGGGCTATGTGGTCCCGCAGAGCGCAGGAATATGAGCAGAAGATCAACTCCGGTGATTTGATCGCCATAGCTGAGGTGGTGCGTGATTTGCACCGCACCGATGATCAACGCGAGCAAAGCTACTCTGAACGCCAGCTTTATGAAGCGGCACTTGAGCGTCTGACACGCGAAATTGCCGTGGTGAACGGGGCCGAAGAATCAACGGCCGGCCAAGAAATCAACGATGTGTTGATGTCGCGTGTGGTGCCTGCTGCCGGTTAGAGCGCGCTGTGAGACAATGCCCGCACCGACGATCCATCGCTTGGTGCGGGAGCTGTCATTATTTGAGACGCGCTCACAGGAAGGCGATGAGACAGATCAATGCGCAGGTTTCGGCGCATTGCTGACTCGCACCTAAAATATCACCCGTCTGCCCCCCGATTTTGCGCTTGGCGATGATGGCGACGGCCAAAGCGCCAAGGGGCGCCCCGATCAGGGCGGGCCAGGCCCCGCTCAACGCCGCAATTGCCCCCCCAAGAGCCACGGCCAAAATGGCAGTTTGCAGGGTCGGGCGGCCGACGCTGGCCGATAAACCTTTGCTGCGGGCATTGGGCAGCGCGGTCATCAGCGGCACCATAACAGCCCGCGAGAGGGCCATGACGCCGAGTATGGCCCAAAGGCTCTGCGCCGCCAGCTGACCATAGAGCGCGGCTTGCAGGCCCAACACACAGATCAGACCAACAACGCCATAAACGCCAATATGGCTGTCCTTCATAATGTCGAGGCGCTGCTGTGGGCTCCAGCCGCCCCAAAGCCCGTCCAAACTATCGGCTAGACCGTCATAATGCATTGCGCCGGTGAGCCATGCTGTCGTGCCGACCACAATGAGGCCGATGGCAAGGCTTGGCAGGCCCAGCATAAGCCCCGCCCAGGCGGCCAAAGCGGCCAGCGCGCCCAAGAGGCCTCCGGCCAGACCATAGGCCCAGCTTGGATGCGCGCCACGGGCTTGCGCCTTGTGCATATCAACCCGCATGGGCAAGCGGCTCAGCAGACCGATCGCGGCGGGGATGTCGCCCATTTTCGGAATCCATGTGTCGGAGTTAGACATTCAGCGGGTCCTTTCGTAGCATCGGCTTATTCTGCGCTTCGGTAGATGGAGGATCAACTGCAATCAACGGATTTACTTTAACCATGCGTGACATTTCTTCGGTGGCTCAGTTTCGGGAGTTTATGAACAATCTGCCTGGGGCTGATGAGAGCGCGGGGCGGGCTGCGACAGAGCGCAATGCTCAACTGACCAAACCGCCTGGCGCTTTGGGCGATTTGGAGGATTTGGCGATTTGGTACGCCCGCTGGTCAGGACAGGCGCGGCCCCGCATTGACGCGCCTCAAGTGGTTATTTTCGCGGGAAACCATGGGGTTGCTGCCGCTGGAGTTTCGGCCTTCCCGGCGGAAGTGACGCAGCAAATGGTCTATAACTTCCAAGCGGGTGGTGCGGCGATCAACCAGATATCCAAGACCTTTGGTGCAAAGATGGACGTGGTGGCATTGGAGCTGGACCGGCCAACGCAAGATTTCACCCTGGGGCCGGCCATGACCCCGGCTGAGTTGCTCTCTGCGTTGCAGACCGGCTGGCGGGCGGTGGATCCGCAGGCCGATTTATTCGTGGCTGGCGAAATGGGAATCGGCAATACAACGCCGGCGGCGGCGATTGCGGCGGCTTTGCTGGGTGGGTCGGTTCAAGACTGGGTTGGACGCGGCACTGGCGTAGATGATGCGGGCTTGGCCCGGAAATGCTCCGTGGTGGCTGCGGGATTGGCCCGTCATGCTGAGGTTTTGGATGATCCGCTCTCGGTTCTGCAGGCGCTGGGCGGGCGGGAAATTGCCGCCATGGCTGGCTCCATTGCGGCGGCGCGGGCCCATGGCGTGCCGGTGCTCCTGGATGGGTTTATTTGCACCGCGGCTGCTTTGGTTCTGCAGGCGATGAACCCGGCGGCTTTGGATCACTGCCAAGCAGGTCACAAGAGCGCGGAAGGCGCCCATGCGCGGCTTCTGGAGCATCTCGGCAAGACCCCCTTGTTGTCTCTGGGGCTGCGTCTGGGAGAAGGCTCGGGCGCCGCATTGGCCATAGGCGTTTTGAAAGGGGCAGTGGCCTGCCTTTCGGGCATGGCGACATTTGCGGAAGCCGGGGTCTCGGATGCGTAAGACGGCTAACCGCGGGGCATATCCAGCGTAATTGAACGGCCAGATTTGGCATAGGTGAGACTATTGCTCGAAATATTGGTCACCCGTCCGCCATCCAATCGATCACCAATACGGACTTTGACGACCTGACCATTGGGAAGGCGCACCAAGGCGTTGCGCAGGCGGGTTGTGCCGGTGATTCCAATGAGATTGACATCGCGCAAATTAATAACATTTGTTCTCGTGGCCGCACGGGTCACTGTCTTGCGGCTGGTGGCTGTCGGGGCTTGGATTTCTGAGGGCTTGGCCACCAAAGGCGCCGGCAGGAGCGCTGCCAGTTCAATCGCGCGGGGACGGGCGCGCGGCCGCAGCGTGCGCGCAAGACTTTGGCCCTCAGGCAGAGTTGTGAGCCGCACGGGCGGTGAGAGTTTCGCGGGCCGCAGCCGGGGCCGGAATGCGGCCAAAGGATCGGCCTCCTCTGGGGATGCGTCCTCTGGCGGCAGGAGCGCCGGTGACGCATTGCTTTGCTCCAGCGCAGCTGTGATCGGCGCTATGTTTGCCGGGTCTGCAAGCGCCGTTAGATTGGCGGCAGAGGGTGCCTCGCTTTGATCTTGCGCAATGTTTGGCCTGGGGTCTTCCTTGTCTGGCAGCGGGTCGGGGGTCAACCAGGGCATGTCCAAAAGCGGCGTGGCGCCAGAATTTTGCAACTTGGGCTCTCGCGCCGCGCTGAGCCCTTTTGAGTCTGTGGAGGGTGCGGTGACAGGCTCGGCGGCAGGGCCGATGGTCAAAGCGCGCACCTCCAGTGGCTCCTGCGCGGCCAGGGCTATTGCGGGTTCCGCGTCACTTTCGGGATCTTTGAGTGCCACCTCTGCCCTTTGCAATTGCAGCGCCTCATCCGTCGCCTGTGGCAGGCGCGCCGCCTGCTCGGCTGGAGCGGGAGGAGTGTTCAGAGGCTGCAGGCTGATTTCAATGGCCTGTCCGATCGGCTCCGCTGGAAGACCTGCGGTCACCTCTGTCTGGGAAGGGGACAACCCCAACCAGGCGGAAATCCGATCGCGCCCGAGCGTTGCGGCCAGCGCGGCCACGGTAAACATGAATAACAAGAGCAGAGTGGTCAGGATCAAGCCTAAATATTTAGGCTTTCCGCCGACCTGCGCTTGTATTGTTGTGATCGGTGCTGGTGCGGATTTGGGCGCGCGCGCGCGCGGGCGTAGGCTTTTGAGGATCCTTGCGAGGCGTTGCGCGATGACCAGGGGTAGGCGGGCCTGCGTCTTTGTGCTTGCGGTTGGCAAGGTCTCATGAGGCATGGCGCGGATGTCGCTCACTTGCGGCGCGGTCATGTCGAGATTTAAGCTTGGAGTGGCGGCCATCTGTGCATTGGTCGAAATTTGCGGCATCGGTGCCGCTGGATCGTCTGGGCGCGCGCGCAGCTCCGGCTCGGGGGAGGCGGCGGCGGGGACGGGCGTTGCCCTGGGCGGTTTGGGCGCAGGGGCCGCTGCGATAAAGGCGCTGGGCCGGCTTTGGGCTGCAGAGCCGGAGGGTTGGAATATTGCGAAATTATTTTCCCAAGCGCCGCCTGGAAGAGCGACGAAACCCACGGCGTTAAAGCCAAAGGCCGCGGCGAGCCTGTCGGCCTCGTCCAGCGTTTCTTGAGCAATTGCGGCGATGGTTTGCCCCTGGGGTGTCGGGTGGCAATCCACGCAAAGTTGGTTGTATTCATAAGGGGTTTGGCCCGCCAGCGCATGCTGCAAGGCTGCTTCGCTGGTGTCGGAGTGATCCAGGTCCAAAAGCTTGATCTGATCGGTGGGCAGCGCGATGAGAGCGTCCAGCGGAGCGGCCGCGTCTGGCATTGCGGTTTGGCGCAGATGGGTGAATGCTTCCGCCAAATTTTCGGAGTCTGGCGAGATCGATCCAAGCCGATGCCACTGGCCCGACGCATCTGCGCGATCGAGGTCAATACTGTCACTGGAGAGATGGAGTAGAAATTTTGATGTCATCACACCCTCAATCGACCTGTCAGATCCACATTAGACCCTGAGAAACTCGCATAATCGGGTCGCTGGTGCAACGATCATGCAGCAATAGGATGAATTTATGCCCTGTGAATTGATTTATCCAACAGAACAGGCCAATCATCGCGTAGGGTCTCGGCAATTTATTGCCAGTGGCTTTGAAATGATCAATAATTTGAGGAAAGCTTCCATGCTCACCCCCTTTCATCTTGCGATTAATGTGACAGATTTGGAGGCCACGCGGGTCTTTTACGATGAGGTGTTGGGTGCAAAGGAGGGGCGCAGCACGCGCACTTGGGTCGATTTTGATTTCTTCGGCCATCAGCTCTCGTTCCACTTAGGGCCGGTGATGAAAACGGAAAACACCGGCCATGTGGGGGATCATTTGGTGCCTATGCCGCATTTTGGCATGGTTTTGGCCCTGCCGGAGTGGCAAGTTTTGGCCGCGCGGCTCACGGCTGCACAAGTGGAGTTTATTCTGCCGCCTTCGGTGCGCTTTGAAGGCGAGCCGGGTGAGCAATGGACCATGTTCTTCAGAGATCCATCTGGAAATCCCATCGAGATTAAGGGTTTCGCCGATTTAGAGGCGGTCTTTGCCAGCCACTAAAGCTAAAAATCAGCGCATCCAATATCCGGCGCGTTTGAGTGTGTTTCGGATCTGTTGCTCTTTGCGCGGCAGGTTGTTTTGATCAAACAGCGCCCGCACCTTGGCGCCGCGTTTTCGGTAGACCATTCGGCGGATGGGCTCATAGGCCTTGACGACTTTCTTGATCTTGTTGGGCGCGATGGCCCGCTCCAGGGTGTCGATCGCCAGATCACTCTCGCGCGCATAAAGCAAAGGCAAGAGGCGATAGTGACAAGAGACCGCCCCATCCAAATGGCCGGCCTCCAGCGCATCACGGCCGCCCCCGAAACTGTGGATGACCAAGGGCAGGGCGATTTGATCGAGCCAGGGGTCCAGCACTTGGCAGACAATCTCCTCCGGCCCATCGTCGCGGATGGTTAGGGCATAGTCTAAAAATCTATCGCCAAAAATTTTGGGGCATTTATAGTAGAAATACCCAGCGTTAAAATACAGATAGCGACGCCAATATTCATCCGGTTGCGATAAATCTAAGCTGCTGTTGAAATTGAGGTTAAATTTATCGTATCGGCTCTTCCAAGTGGCTGTATACCCGGGGCCGTAAAGTTCGATCACCGGCCATGTGCCTTCAACTTTGAGCGAGGCAGAGGGGCGCTCGAAGTCAAAAGGCACACTGTCCAAAGCGCCTGTGATCAACGTGTCCGTGTCAAAAAAGACGAAGGGCTCGCCCTCGGGTAGGACAGAGAGCGCTTCGATTTTATTGCCGTAAGGGTAGTATTCGCCGAAGTGTTTGTTCTCAAATTGTATAATCTTTCCGCCCAAGGTCTCGATCAACGCACGAGTCTCAGGATCGGTGATTGCGGGGTTTTGAGACCATCGATGATTATGCTGCGGCTCAGCGACGAAGACCTGGCCGCTAAACTCTGGCGCGGATTGGCGTAAACTGGCTAGGAACAGTATGGCCTCATATTGCAAGCGTCCGGATTGACCAATGATTAAGATATTAAACGTCATCAGGTGAGGATGTCCTATTCGGCAATAATATAAATATGAAAAACGATTTGGGCGACAAAAGGATTACGATTTCAAGCGCGAGAATACAGCATCTGGGTAAGATGCGCCACTTATAATCCAGCGCGGGCGGCGATAAAACCGGGTCTCCAAGGATGCCTGTGTTTTTTAATTGCTGAATGTGCCTGACTGCGCCAGCATAGGCTATAGGCCGTTTTGGCGGAGCATTCGGGGCGCGTGTTATGGAATTTGATTACATTATCATCGGGGCCGGGTCGGCAGGCTGTGTGTTGGCGAACCGCTTGAGCCGTGACCCCGGCACCCGGGTGCTTCTGCTGGAGGCTGGGCCGGAGGATAAGGCTCTCTCTATCAGAATGCCGGCGGCCTGTTTGTCCAATCTTAAGAGCACAAAACATAATTGGGCGTTTCAAGGCGAAGCGGAGCCGCAATTGGAGGGTCGCCAGCTTCAGCATGATCGCGGCAAAACTCTTGGGGGCTCGTCGTCGATCAATGGCATGTGTTTTATCCGCGGCCATGCGCTGGATTATGAAGGCTGGCGTCAAGCCGGTTGCGAGGGTTGGAGCTACGCCGACGTGCTGCCCTATTTCAAACGTATGGAGTGCTATAGCGGTGGAGCCGATGCGTTTCGTGGCACCGAGGGTCCGCTGCATGTTCAGAGGGCTGAACCAACGGAACCGCTGGCGCGTGCCTTCTTGGAAGCCGGCGCTCAGGCGGGATATCAAACAACCGATGATATCAGCGGTTATTGCCAAGAAGGTTTTGGTGGTTTTGACCGAACGGTTTTCAAAGGCCAACGCTGGAGCGCGTCGCGCGCGTACTTGGACCCTGCGCGCGGGCGTGAGAACCTGACAATTGTCACGCGGGCCTTGGTGCATCGCGTGATCCTGTCAGGTGATCGGGCGACGGGTGTCTTGTATCGGGATCCGCACGGCGCGCTTGTGACCGTGATGGCGCGGCAAGAGGTTATTCTTTCTGCCGGTGCCGTTGGCTCGCCGCATCTTTTGTTGCTGTCTGGCATTGGGCCTAAATCCCATTTGCAGGCGATGGGCATTGCCGTGAAGGCGGATTTGCCGGGGGTGGGTCAAAATCTGCATGACCATCCAGATTTTGTGTTGCAATTTAGATGCTTGCAGCCTGTGTCACTTTGGCCAAAGACAAGGCCCTGGGCCATGGTCGCGGCGGGACTTCGTTGGCTGGTCGCGGGTGACGGGCTGTGTGCGACCAATCACTTTGACTCTGTGGCCTGCATTCGGTCGGAGGCCGGTGTCGAATATCCCGATCTCCAGCTTACCATTTCTCCAATTGCAGTGGATGAAAATTGGTCGCCTTTACAAGAACATGCCTTTCAAATTCATGTGGGCTTGATGCGTGCGCACAGCCGCGGCTCGATTGAATTGAGGTCGGATGACCCGGCCGATGCGCCGCGTATTTTGGCAAATTATCTGCAAGATCCAAGGGATCGCGCGTTGATGCGAAAGGGCATTCGCTTTGTGCGTGAATTGGTGGAGCAACCTGCGTTTTCTGCTCTGAAAGGTGTTGAAATTTTCCCGGGGGCTCACTGTCAATCGGAGGCAGAGCTTGATGCCAAGCTCAACAGCCATACCAGCTCACAATGGCATTTGTCGTGTACGGCCCGCATGGGGCCGGCGACGGACCGGCTGGCAGTGGTGGATTCAGACGCCAAGGTTTATGGAGTGTCCGGGCTGCGGGTGGTCGATGCCTCGATTATGCCCTTTGTGACCAATGGCAACACCAATGCGCCCACGTTAATGCTGGCCGAAAAACTCAGTGACGCCATCCTCGGGCTTGCCCCGCTTCCACCGATGGATTTGCCGGTCTGGAAGAGCCCAAATCACAAAAACGCACAGCGTTGACCCGCGGGAATATGCACCTGTTTTTTGGTGAAATTCTTGCCTGCTCTTTTGGCGCGTCCCTGTTTTTGCTCAGCATTTCAAAATTCTTGCGCTCAAGTCATAGGGGCCAGCTGGGTCTCGCTAAATTTCGGCACACCCCTAAGCTAACCTATTGATATATTTTGAGTGTATGGGCAGAGCCGCGGGGCGCGGCGCCAGTGATGTTATGGCATTTTCTGTTAAAGTGGTGGGCGACCCTGGAATCGAACCAGGCGTGCGTCTCCGCGAGGGAGTTACAGTCCGATGTCTCTTATTAAGTCGAAATGCTGTTTTCTTAACTTAAAACCTCACTTTTCTCCGTACAAGAGGGAGTGAATCAGTATTTAGTCCCTCGCGCAAGCCCCTAACCCATAGTGTGAATTTGTTTGTTTAACGAGAAGTCGGGTCATCGCTTTTCTCGGAGGGAGACCAACCGACCAAAAGCTTAAGTGCAACAAACAAACTTGCCCTAACAAAAGGGCAAGTTTAGCTATGGGACTACGATGCTTTTTTGATTTAGGAAAAACTGAAACAATGAAAACATTTATCGTGACAGCAACCATCGCCTTAACTTCAACCGTAGTTGCCGCCGACCAAGCAACTTACGACCAGTACATGGAGAAGCATTACCAAAATACTTTCTGTCTTGGTTTCGGTGATGTGCTTCAGGATGACTACTTAGACGAGATGATAAACGTAGTTGGTGAAGACACCGCTATTGAAGTCATGGATGTTCGCAAGGCCGCGCATGGCTACATGTTTGATATTATCTTTGAAGTTGGCGACGACGCTTCTATGAATAAAATCTGGAAGAAACGCTTTAACAACAACATGGATTTAAAAGGACAGTGGGATGGTTTCGACCATGCTACCAACACTTACAAGGCTGTTGGTATCGAAGCCACAGTCTCTAGGTTTTTCGAGCGATGTAGAAAATAAACTTGGTTGGACCTCGTAATTACTCACAGCTTTTCTGACCAGTATTTGGATCGATGTAGCAAGCCTCTGCGTTTGGCTTCTCTTCAGTTTTGACCTCGTTTAAAATCCCATAGCGTTTACCCGCTGCGCGGAAGGTCGTGATGCCTTTGCATCCAGCTTTCCAAGCATCAAAGTACAGATTTTTAAACTCATCATAGCTCACGCCTTCGCCAACATTGCAGGTCTTTGAGACTGCGCTATCCACGAATTTTGAGGACAACTGTAAGACTGCTAAATGCTCTTGCGCAGAAATCTCATTGGCCGTTTGACATCGCCAATTTATGTTTGCTTGCCGATGGTGATTGAAAACAACAGAGAACCCTAAAATGAATTAGGCAAGGCTGCAGAAGCTGATTGGGCATATTAAAATTGTAATACCTGTTAAATATGACCACTAAGACCCCTATTTTTATGAATATCGCCTACCTCAATGGTAATTTTGACGGTAAACTGGCCAAAAATCTGGCTGATGGCAGCGTTGGCCGACGGGGGGATTTGCGCTCGGGCAATATACGTATACCCCCTCACATTTTTTTGCGTAAATTAATGGCGATATACTTTAAACTGCTTAAGGGCTGCGCAACTATCCATAGTTTGCCCTTTTGATTAGCGCATTGCCAGCAATTATTTTGCCTCATATTTAAACCATATTCAAAACTTAAACGTACCCCCGAGGTATCACCCAGTAACCCCAATTTCCCGGGCTAATTACAGGGTGTACTGGCCAGCTTACTCTTAATGAGTGGCTGGCGTTTTTTTTCTTGAAGTCACCGACAGTCAAACCACCATACACCCCGGAGATGGCTTTAAGCTATTTTCTTCTCCACGGACGGCTGGCTTGGGTGGGTGAACGCTCGATGCTAGTCGTCCACCTATAGGTTAAACCCGCTGTTCTCTTTAGCTGACACTATAGGTTCATCTATGGATTGATGCCGCCATTGCCATTATTTTATCCACAAAATTGGGTATAACCTTGGGGTTAACCTATAGGGTAAATTCTTTCTATTACCTAGCTATGGTGCAACCTTTGAAATTGGTCTTATTTATAAGGGTTTTTACATCAGCGGCATCAGACCTATCGGTCAACCTATAGGACCACCTAGGATGGTCTAAAATGCCGCAGCATCGAAGTAATCCAATTATAGAAACGCCCCGTAATACAAGTCAAAGGAGTAATTCTTATGACCATACATCAAGAGTTCATAAAGTTTGAAGCAGTCATCGCGCACTGTGAAACACGGGTACCGTCAGGCACACTGTGCGAAGCAATTAAATACGGGCGTGAAATGCAGTTTTTCGACAAAACTAACAAATTATCGCCATCAGGTGAGCTGTTAGCAGAGATTATTACGAGTTGTTTGCCATCTGATGAGCTACTCGCAGAGCCGATATTGCCTACCATCTTAGGCCAGTGGTCTTCTGACTTTGGTGTCCCGTAATAACAGCGTAACCCATAGATGCCGCTGCTCTAAGTCTGTCCAACTCAAGAACCATCATCTCTTCTCTACGCACACCCATGCGCTGCTCAACATCCTGAGCCATAGCATCGACCCAATACTGACAAGCCATAGC
>JADHLF010000031.1 GCA_016780825.1 Planktomarina sp.
GCCTGGGCCTGCGCCTAAGATTGCGAATGCGCCTGCTAATGCGAATGCGACTACGACTGCGCCTGCGAATGAGCCTGCGAATACGGCTTCGAATGAGCCTGTGAATACGGCTGCGAATACGGCTGCGAATACGGCTGCTTCTGCGATATGTCCTGGTACAGCAAAGCCATCAGCGTAAATTGATCCCAAGAGACACATCCCGGTGGCGAGGATCAACGATGGCCCGCGCCACCGGGATTTTGACGCTCCGGCAAAAAGGCAAACAAGGACCGAAGATCCCAGCCAGACCGCGGTAAATATCCGCGCCTGGGGCGGGCTGGCGGCAATCACCTCCTGACCGCCAAAATCAATCGCAGAGCCCCAGAGCCATTGGATTGTGATGGCCAAAATGGGATAGGCAAGGGCGAGGGCCATAGTGGCGTTGAGCAGGCCAAAGCTCCAAGCCTTTTGCGCCGGGCCTTGCTGCGCCTCATGGGCAGAGAGCCGGGAGTCGAGCCAATCCAACCCGCGGCGCATCACCGAACGGTAGCGTTCCGCCGCGCGATCGTGGCGCAGCAGATCACGCCAAAATGCGCGATCACTTGGGTTATTTGCGGTTTTGCGAAGTGCCGGTATTAACATCAAAACCATGAAACAGACAATCGGCCAGCCGAGCGCCCAGTGTTGGCTCAGGCTCCAATCCCACAGCTTTGAAAAAATTTCCATGCAATCCCCACACTCAAAATTTTCTTTTCAGAATATCAAGAGGCTGGGGGATTTCAAGGGGGCTGGCTTACCGGCGGCGGTCGCGGCGGCTGGACATGGGTTGGAAGGCCACCCCGACATGCGCTTCGCAATAGGGTTTGCCGGCCTTCACCGCCAGACCGCAGAACCAAAAATCCTCTGTCGCCGGATCACCGACCGGCCATTTGCAGGTTTTCTCGGTCAATTCCATCAGGCTGATCTTCTTGGCGGTCTTTTCCACTTCACTGACCTTGGCCAGGGCTTCCGGGCTGATCTCATTGGCCGAAGGCTGCGGCGGCAGAGGCTGGCCGGCAGGAATGATCTTGCGCACCGCCGGCGGGGTGACCCGCATGGTTTCGGGCGCAGGCGCGGCCGGTTGTGGCGGCGCGGCTGGTGTTACGGGCGCGGCGGGCTTTGCCTTGGCCTGTGTCTTTGCCTTTTCCTTGGCGGCCGGCTTGGCCGTGGTCGAGGTCACACGGTTGGACAGGCCCAAACGGTGCACTTTGCCGATCACCGCATTGCGGGTCACGCCGCCCAATTCCTTGGCGATCACACTGGCCGATTGGCCCTCGCCCCACATTTTTTTCAGAACTTCGACGCGTTCATCAGTCCAGGACATCACGCCCCCCCTTGAATTTCGTAGCCATACCGGGTGATACCCATGCAGCGTCCTACTTTAGGCTCAACTGAGGCTAAGGACAACCACCCAAGTGGAGATAAACTGTGGCAAATGTTTCTCAATTCGGCGTTAGACGCTTTGGACGGGTCAATTGGCTGGGCCTTTGGACGCTCATTCGCAGGGAGAATATGCGTTATTTGGCGATTTGGCAGCAGACAATTTTTGCGCCATTGATCACGGCAGGTTTGTTTCTATTGGTTTTTTCCATTGCCATCGGGCCCGGCCGCTCGGATGTTATGGGGTTTGACTATGTCAGCTTTCTGGCGCCGGGTTTGTTGATGATGACGGTGATACAAAATTCTTTTGCCAATACGTCCTCTTCCATGCTTTCGGCGAAAGTCATGGGTTCCATTGTCGACACATTGATGCCGCCCCTGTCGCCTTTGGAGATGACCATTGGTTTCTTGGCGGGCGGAATTGGTCGCGGGTTGGTGATTGGCGCGGTGCTCTGTCTGTCGATGGGGCTGAGCCTCGGCATTTGGGTTGCCCATCCGCTGTGGACATTGGCCTTTTTGATTTTGGGTGGGATGTTCATGGGCGCGCTGGGGCTTTTGGGCGGCATTTATGCCTATAAGTTCGACCAGATGGCCGCGATCTCAAATTTTGTGATCACACCCTTGGCGTTCTTGTCTGGGACTTTTTATTCGATCCAAGCTTTGCCCTCAATGATGCAGCCACTGATCCATGTGAACCCGATGTTCTATATCATCGACGGAGGCCGCTATAGTGTTTTGGGCGTGTCAGATGGCAGCCCATGGTTGGCTTTGGCTGTGATTTGCGGGGCTAATATTTGTGCGGTTGGTTTGGCGTGGTTTTGGTTGGCACGGGGCTATCGGTTGAAATCTTAGCTAGATTTGCCGCAGCGGATATTTGGACTTTCCATGGCCGGGGGGCTTTGGTATGGTAAGGGCATGAAAACGATGATTGAAATCACCTTGCGACGCCGACGTCGCTGATATGACCGCTGCACCGCGGCCTGCCCCTCGTATTTCCGCGCTGCAAAGCGTATGTCTCACTCTTCGTTTTCTCTCTGCCCTCCTCGTTAGAAAGGTTTTCCGATGATCCCGTCGATCCTGCCCACCTATAATCGCGCTCCGTTTTCGTTTGTCTCTGGCACAGGCAGCTGGTTGACCAGCGATGATGGTCGGCGATTTTTGGATCTGGGCGCTGGGATTGCGGTCAACAGCCTGGGGCATGCGCATCCGAAACTGGTGGCGGCGCTGACGGCGCAGGCGGGTCAATTGTGGCATACATCCAATTTGTACCATATTCCCGCGCAACAAAAACTCGCCGATCAGCTGGTGGAGCTCACCTTTGCCGACACGGTATTTTTTACCAATTCTGGGACAGAGTGCTGTGAGTTGGCCGTGAAAATGGCGCGCAAATATTTCTATGACAAGGGCCAGCCGGGGCGTGTGGAAATTATCGCCTTTGAGGGGGCGTTTCATGGGCGTTCTTCGGCAGGGATTGCAGCGGCTGGTTCGGAAAAGCTGACCAAAGGCTTTGGGCCTTTACTACCCGGTTTCGTGCACTTGCCATTTGCAAATCACGACGCGCTGCATGCGGCTGTCAGTGACAAAACCGCTGCCATACTTATTGAACCGATCCAGGGGGAGGGCGGGATCCGCCCCGTGCCGGATCATTGTTTGAAAGGTTTGCGCGATTTTTGCGACAGCCACGGGATCTTGCTGATTTTTGATGAGGTGCAATGTGGTGTCGGGCGCACAGGGAAGTTGTTTGCCCATGAATGGGCAGGGATTGATCCCGATATCATGATGGTGGCCAAGGGTATTGGGGGCGGCTTCCCCATTGGCGCGGTTCTGGCGACCGAAGAGGCCGCAAGCGGAATGGGGGCAGGTACGCATGGCTCAACCTATGGCGGCAACCCTTTGGGCTGTGCGGTGGCAAGTGCTGTTTTGGATGAGGTCGCTGCTCCTGAGTTTTTGGCAGAGGTGAGCCGCAAAGCTGGGGCGCTGCGCCAAGGTCTTGAAGGGTTGGTCGCGCAATACCCGGATGTGTTTGACAGTGTGACCGGCGCGGGGTTGATGTTGGGTCTGAAATGCAAGGCGAGCAATATGGATGTGGTCACAGCCGGATATGAGTGCGAGGTCTTAACCGTGCCTGCGGCCGATAATGTTGTGCGTGTGCTTCCGGCGTTGACCATCTCAAACGCGGAGATTGCCCAGGCGCTGGAGCGGTTAGACGCGGCGGCGCAAAAGGTTCAATCTGCGCAATGAACAGCGCGGCTCTTCACATTGCGGCCCAGGGTGCAGCGTTGCATGCCGCCTGCCTATAGGACAGTTTAAAGATGCAGAATTTTCTCGATATTGATCAGGTGGATCCACAAAATTTGCGGGGCATTTTGGATGAGGCCGCGCGGATCAAAACGGCGCGTGTCGGCCTGTCCAAAGGCATGGTGGATCGTGAACGCCCCTTTGAGGGCAAGTTGGTGGCGTTGATTTTTGAAAAGCCATCCACGCGCACCCGCGTGAGCTTTGATCTTGGCGTGCGGCAGATGGGCGGTCAGACCATGGTTTTATCTGGCAGCGAGATGCAGCTGGGTCATGGGGAAACCATCGCGGATACGGCACGGGTCCTGAGCCGCTATGTGGACATGATCATGATCCGCACTTTTGAGGAGGCAACCCTGTTGGAAATGGCCGAATATGCCAGCGTGCCGGTGATCAACGGCCTGACCAACCGCAGCCATCCATGTCAAATCATGGCTGATATCTTGACGTTTGAAGAGCATCGCGGCTCTATTCAGGGCAAGCGTGTGGTCTGGACCGGTGATGGCAACAACGTCTGCGCCAGCTTCATCCATGCGGCCGGGCAATTTGGCTTTGATTTCGTTTTTGCGGGCCCAGCGACGTTGGATCCGGAGGCGGAATTCATTGAGGCGGCGCGGGCCAAAGGCGTGAAGATCGAGATACAGCGGGACGTGCATGAAGCGGTGCGCGGCGCGGATCTCTTGGTGACCGACACTTGGATCTCTATGCATGACAGCCAAACGGCGCGCGAGCGGCGCCACAACCAATTGCGCCCCTATCAGGTTAATGATGCGTTGATGGCGCTGGCCAAGCCGGATGCTCTTTTCATGCATTGCTTGCCTGCGCACCGCAACGAGGAGGTGACAAGCTCTGTCATGGATGGCCCGCATTCGGTGGTCTTCGATGAGGCGGAAAACCGGTTGCATGCGCAAAAAGCGATTATGCGCTGGTGTCTAGACTAAACATGCCGCTTGGTGCATGACTTTAGGAAAAATCCCTGCTTGGCTCTGGTTGTTTTTGGATTAAGGGTTAAGGAGAGAGGGACGTTTCTCATAGAGTGATCTTGCATGTCCTTAAATATTGGATGTTTGGTTCGAAGATTTGATTGGATGGGGCGATGGCGCGCACCGGCAGCTTTGGATTGGTTGGAGCGCCAGGGGTTTTCTGCGCAGTCGGAACAGGTTGACGAGGCGCACCCCGAATATTTCCAAGATTCTCATCAAATGGTTGTCTTCTCACAGAAGAGCCAAGAGATTTGGCTTGGTCTCGGCGTAAGTCATCTGTTTAATAAATTGTGCCAATCTCAAGAGTTTAAGGGCTTAGGTGAGGGGATCGCCATGGTTGCGGATGATGCCCATGGCTATTACGGCTTTCAAGAGTTCGCGCGCGGTGAGGCCGGTTGGGGCGCGCAGGTTACAACCTCCCCCGCCAGCATGTGGATGCGCCCCTCCTCAGACAGGATCGCAAGCCCCCAACGGGCCAAGGCGACCCAATCGGTCGCGGATCTTTTGGGTGCGCGGGTCTCGGTCATCGACGCCTGCGCGACAGCTCAGGGCGAGGACGCGGCCTGTGGCATCGCATGGCATGGGCAGATGCAAGATTGGGTCTTGGCGAGGATGGCTTCGGATGGGAAGGCCTACCAGCAGATTGACGCTTCGAGTTTTTTGCCGACCGGGACTTTGTTTGAGGCGGTCGATCCTCCTGGCGGTTGGCCGCGCTATTGGCGGCAAGGGGATCTGTTTGCCGCGATGCAAGATCATTTGAGCCGGGCCTGGTGTGGCGTGGGGCTCAGCGAATTTACGCTCAATCATCCAATGCTGCGGGGCCCTTGCCTCGTGATTGAATTGACCGCGGAACCATAAAAAAAGTGCCCCGGCGCTGGAGGTGAAGATGACACAGGCACATATCGGTGTGATTGGGGTTGGAACGATAGGCTCGGCGCTGGCGTTGAACTTCGCCGAAAAGGGCCAGGATGTCGCGCTTTGGAACCTTGAGCTGAGCGCGGTTGATCGGTTGATCGCCTCCGCTGGGGATCTGGCCGCTCGTTTGCAGCGCTGCGAGACCCTCGCCGATCTGGTGGCGGCGCTGCCTGCGCCGCGCGCCATTGTCCTAATGATCCCGGCAGGCGCAGCGGTGGATCAAACAATTGCCGCGCTTCGGCCATTGTTATCGGCGGGCGATACCATCATGGACGGCGGCAATTCAGATTTCCGCGATACGATGATCCGAACGAAAACTCTGGAAGAAGCGGGGCTGTCCTATTTAGGGATTGGTGTATCTGGCGGCGCGGAGGGCGCGCGGCGGGGCCCGTCCATGATGGTGGGAGGTACAGGCTCTAGCTATCGCCGTATCGCGCCCATTCTGGAGGCGATTGCAGCCCACTATGACGGGGATCCCTGTGTGGCGCATTTGGGACCCGATGGGGCTGGGCATTTTGTGAAAACGGTTCACAATGGAATAGAATACGCCGACATGCAGATGATCGCCGAGGTTTACGGCATGATGCGCGATGGGGAAGGTCTTGCAGCCAGCGATATCGCGCCGGTCTTCCGCAGCTGGAACCGCGGGCCGCTGAAAAGCTATCTTATCGAAGTCACGGCAGAGGTCTTGGGCACCAAAGATCCGCAGACGGGTGAGGATATGGTGGATGTGATCGCGGACCAAGCCGGGCAAAAGGGCACGGGCCGTTGGACCGTGATTGAAACGGTGCGCATGGGGCAGGCGGTGAGCATCATTGAGGCGGCGGTTGGCGCCCGGGTCATGAGTGCGCAAAAATCCACCCGCGCACGCGCCGCCAGACTTCTGGTGCCGGCCGGCACGGATGAGATGATTCCAGTTTCAGAAGATGATTTGCAATCTGCCTTAATCGTTGGGCGCGTTTTGGCCTATGCCCAGGGGTTCGAAATTTTGGCGGCCGGCTCGATAGAATTCAATTGGTCGTTAGATTTCGCCCGCATCGCAGAGATTTGGCGTGCCGGCTGTATCATTCGATCCGCTATGTTAAATGATATTGCCAAAGCATTTCGCAGCCCGAACCCGGCGGGTCATTTGGCCCTGTGCGACCAATTCATCCCCCTGCTGACCACCCATATCGCAGGGCTGCGCCGGGTGGTCTCTGCCGCTGCGCTCAAAGGGTTGCCTGTGCCCGCACTTGCCGCGGCTTTGAGTTGGTTTGACATGATCCGCCAAGAACGTGGACCCTCGGATTTGATCCAGGCGCAACGCGATTACTTTGGCGCCCATTCCTTTGAACGTGTTGATGCCGAGGGATCGCATCATGGCCCTTGGCACGCAGGCTGAGCGTTCAGCGCTTGCGGGGCTTGGCGCGAAGGGTTGGGTCAGCTTGGGTGGGATCTTCGGGCCAAGGGTGTTTGGGATATTGCGCCCGCATATCCTTGCGCACATCCCCATAGCTTCCGGTCCAAAAGCCAGGGATATCGGTGGTGACCTGGATCGGTCGATGTGCCGGAGACAGCAAGGTCACTTTTAGCGGGTGATCGCCGATCATAGGATGGCGGGTTTGGCCAAACATTTCTTGAATACGCAGTTCAATCGCCGGGCTTTCGCCGCTGTAATCAATTGCGATTTTCCGGCCCAGTGGCGTGGTGAAATGCGCGGGGGCGATATTTTCAAGCTGGCGCAGAGCATTCCAGCCAATATAGGCCTCTAGCGCCGGCAGCGGGTCAAAATTTTTCCAATCTTGCTCTGTTGTCAGCCCGGTGAGATAGGGCGCCAGCCATTCTGGCGCGGCTTCGAGCAGGGCGGCATCTGAGCAATCGGGAAATTGCCCTTTCGGGGCTGCGGCCACGCGGGCTTGCAGGAGCCGCGCGGCTTTTGGCAGGCGCAGGCCCATCTGTTGCACGCCCTCGATCATAGCGGCCGCCAATGCGTCAGTGGGGGCATCACGCCAGACCTCTTGGGTCAGAGACAGGGCACCCAGCGTTTCACTGCGACTTGCAATGATCCGACGGTGGCGTTTGGACCAATGGCAGCGGGTTTCCCATGTGATGTGATCGGCGAAAACCTCCCGAAGCTCTCCCTCACTGAGCGCGAGGGCCCTGCGGATTTTAGGGTCTGGACCTGTGCCAATATGCGGGTTTCCCAAATCTGAAATCACCAAATATTGCGCATTGGCCAAAGAATCATCGCTGGCCATAACCGCACCTTTTCCTGCAGCCATGATGTAGCGGGGCTGCGTGCCGGGGCGACGCTGGGCGACACGTTCGGGATAGGCCAGTGCCAAACATTGCGCTGGGCTTAACGCGATTTCGCGCAGGCTCTTGGGCGCCAGTTTGCTGAGGCGTTTGGCCTCTTGCTTGATCCGCTCAAGCGCGTTGTGATCGCGAATGGCGCCGGTTTGGTCTTTGCGGCCGCCGGGCCCGGTCAGGGCTGTAAGGGCTGGTGTGAGATCGCAATTTTGGGTCGAGAGAATGTCTCGATCCGACAAGAGCGCCGCCAAAGGCGCGGCGCGAGGTCCGGCTTGCAGCAGCATTTGCGCCAAACGCGGATGCAGCGGCAATTTGGCCAGTGCCGCCCCATGGGGCGTCAGGCGACCCTCCGACAGCGCGCCCAGTTGAACAAGCAAGGAATTCGCCTGGGCCCAAGCGCCGGGCGAGGGCGGCGTGAGAAAGGCCAAATCCTCTGGTCCGGAGCCCCATTGCGCCAGCTCAAGCGCCAGCGGGGCCAGGTCGGAAATTTCAATTTCAGGTGGCGCATAGGCGGGCATAGCCCCTTCTTCGGCGCGCGCCCACATGCGATAGCAGCGGCCGGCAGTAACGCGCCCGGCGCGCCCGGCGCGCTGGGTGGCCTCGGCCCTGCTCACCCGTTCGGTGACCAGCTTTTGCAGGCCTTTTGCCGGATTGTAGCGCGCCCGGCGTGCTCGGCCGCAATCGACCACAACCTGAATATCTTGGATGGTCAGAGAGGTCTCGGCAATGGCCGTTGCCAAAACGATCTTGCGCATATTTTTCTGAGCTTCAGGCCTGATGGCCAGCTGTTGCTCGGCAAAGGGCAGGTTTCCCAAAAGAGGGCGCAGAACGCAATTTTTTGGCAGGTGATCTTGCAGCGCAGCTTTGGTTCGGCGAATTTCAGCCTCGCCGGGCAAGAAAACCAGGATCCCGCCCTCTGTATCTGCCACAGCCTGTAGGATCAGGTTGCGGGCTTGCGCTTCAAAGGGCAGGTCTTTGGGCGCTGGGCGGGACAGATAGGTCAGCTCCACGGGAAAACTGCGCCCGGTGCTGGTGACAATTGGCGCGTCGTTGAGCAGGGCCGCTACGGGCGCCGCATCCAAAGTGGCCGACATGACCACGAGCCAGAGATCCTCGCGCAGTGTCTCGCGCAGCTCCCAGGTTAGGGCCAGCCCAAGATCGGCAGCCAAGGAGCGTTCATGAAATTCATCAAAGAGAATGGCGCCGACGCCGGGCAGCTCTGGGTCCGCTTGTATCATGCGGGTGAGAATGCCTTCGGTGAGCACTTCAATGCGGGTGTTGGGGCCGATTTTGGATTGCCCGCGGATGCGATACCCCACTGTTTCACCCAATTCTTCACCCAGCGTGTCTGCCATGCGCTCTGCGGCGGCGCGCGCGGCCAAGCGCCGGGGTTCGAGCATCAGAATTTTGCCGGGGCACTGTCCAGAGTCCAAGATGGCCAAGGGGGTGCGCGTGGTTTTGCCAGCCCCCGGCGGAGCCTGCAAAACCACTCGGCCAGACTGTGCGAGACAGTCCAGCACTTGCGGCAGGACCGCATCTATCGGCAAATCAAATTTCACCCTGCCCTTATCGGCGAGAAAATCTTGCGCGTCCACGGTTGGTTTGTGGGTGCTGTGCGGTGCGCGGGTTTTGACATGCGAGGGCTTAGGCGTGATAAATTGCATCACACTGCGGCTTTGCAATTGCGCCGATGCGCGGTAGATGGTCAATTTATAGGGAGATGTCCGCAGTTCGCGCGCCAGACACCGCCCCGGAGGACTGATGAGCAAAGTAGAATTCGCACCAGAGGCGACCGCCCGTTTGATAGAGCAGGGCAATCGGCGGGCTCTGGCGCGGGCGATCACTTTGGTCGAGAGTGCCCATCCTGCGCATCGCCAGCAAGCCATGGCTTTACTCGCCGCTCTTCGCAAGGATCGGCAAGCCATTCGCATTGGATTGTCAGGAACGCCCGGTGTTGGCAAATCCACCTTTATAGAGAGCTTTGGGCTGCACTTGGTGGGCAGTGGTCTCAAGGTTGCAGTTTTGGCGGTGGACCCCTCATCTGCGCGGTCGGGTGGATCTATTTTGGGCGATAAAACCCGCATGGATCAGCTGTCGCGCCATCCTGGCGCCTATATTCGCCCCTCACCCAGTCAGACCCATTTGGGCGGTGTGGCCCGGCGCACCCGAGAGGCCACGGCGCTCTGCGAAGCTGCGGGGTTTGATGTGGTATTGATCGAAACCGTGGGCGTGGGGCAATCAGAGACGATGGTGGCTGAAATGGCCGATCTCTTTGTGCTTTTGCTCGCACCGGCTGGAGGCGATGAGCTTCAGGGGGTGAAGCGCGGAATCATGGAGATGGCCGATTTGATTCTGATCAATAAGGCAGACGGCGATCTCAAATCTGCCGCCACGCGCACCTGCGCCGATTATTCCGGGGCGCTGCGTTTGTTGCGAAAGCGGTCACAGGATCCTGAGGGCTTCCCCAAGGCGCTGACTGTCTCTGCCTTGGAGGGCGCGGGGCTGCGACAAAGTTGGGAGGAGATGCTGGCCTTGGTGGCATGGCGCCGTGAGCAGGGTGTTTGGGCCCGCACAAGAGCGTCACAAAATGCCTATTGGTTCAATGCGGAATTGCGTCACGCGCTGTTGACACGGCTTGAACAAGATCCAGAGGCTGCTGCGGCCTCACAGCACTTGCAAAAGGCGCTTCAAGCTGGCGACATTGCACCCTCTGTCGCGGCTGAGCAGGTGGTCGACATCTTCTTGCGGTCCAAAGCCTAGAGCGGCCATCGATTCGGGTGGGGCGCTCGATTTGGCGAATGTTTGAGGCTCTATGTCCAACATTAATCGTGAAAAGCCTAAAAACCTTTGCTAAAGCGCTGCGGAAGATGGCAAGAAGGCTTGACCTTGCATTGGGATGCTCCTAAACCCCGTCAACGAGTTTTCACCCGGAGCCATTTGGCACGGGTTTTCAATATCTGAATAAGGACGCATAAGATGGCACGCCGCTGCGAACTGACGGGCAAAGGCCCAATGAGTGGAAACAATGTAAGCCACGCCAAAAACCGCACACGTCGTCGGTTTTTGCCAAACTTGAACGAGCTGACTTTGCATTCTGATGCTTTGGGCCGTGCGTTCAAGCTGCGCATTTCTTCATCGGCTCTGCGCACTGTGGATCACCGCGGTGGCTTGGATGCGTTCCTTGCCAAGGCAAATGATGCCGAATTGTCTGATACAGCATTGAAGATCAAAAAAGACATCGCGAAGGCACAGGCAACCGCCTAAAGTCCCATTCGGATGTTATGACGAAGAGCTCCGCCCCTGCGGGGCTTTTTGCATTTTGGCGGTCGCGTTACAGGCGCAATTGAGCCGCCCTGTCGAAAAGGTGTAGCTTCGAAGGAATTTTGAGATAGCAAATTGATTTTACGTTAAAACCGTGTAGGTTGAGCGCATTAAACGCGCTGGATTTTAGTATGAACCCATTTTTGAAAGTACCAACTCGTTATTGGCTTATCTCCGGCTTGGGGGCGGTGTGGTTTGCCATGGGGGCGTTTGACTATGTCATGATCTCCTACAAAATTCCCGCCTATATGCAAGCGATGCCCGAAGATCTGCAATATTGGCTGGACCACAGGCCGCCTTGGTTCACGAGTCTTTGGGCGATCAGCGTGTGGTCTGCGCTGCTCGGATCTTTTTTATTGCTGCTGCGGCGAAGGCAGGCGCTGCGCCTCTTTGTTTTGGCGCTGGTCGGCTTTTTTATTGCGGCGCTTTGGGCCTATTTGTCTGAAGCGGCAAATATGGCGCATATGCAATCTGTAATAACTCATATTTTCAATGGGTTAATTCTATTTTCACTGGTATATTTTATAGTCTTTTGCCGGCGCTATATTCAAACGGGTGTTTTGCGATAGGCGGCGCGGGGCAATCTTGCGTCATTGGTCTGATTAGGTAAGGCTCTCTGCGCGTTGGGAGGGCGCTCATCTTCGGTGTGCGGATGTTGATCGCCCATTGACCAAACCCTTACTCTATTCCATATCCCACCTATGACAGCTCTATCTCATATCAGAAACTTCTCCATCGTGGCGCATATTGACCACGGAAAGTCCACTTTGGCTGACCGGCTGATCCAGGAGACTGGAACAGTTAAGGAGCGGGATATGCAGGCGCAGATGCTGGACAGTATGGATATCGAGCGCGAGCGCGGCATCACCATCAAGGCCAATACCGTGCGAATTGATTACACGGCCCTCAATGGCAAGAGCTATGTGCTCAATCTGATCGACACGCCGGGCCATGTGGATTTTGCCTATGAGGTCTCCCGCTCCATGCGTGCGGTGGAAGGGTCGCTTTTGGTGGTGGACAGCTCGCAGGGGGTTGAGGCGCAGACGCTTGCCAATGTGTACCATGCGCTTGACGCAGATCATGAGATTGTCCCAATTCTCAACAAAATTGATCTGCCAGCGTCCGATTGTATGCGTGTGGCGGAGCAGATTGAAGATGTGATTGGCATTGATGCGACCGAGGCCATACAGGTCTCGGCCAAGACGGGCCAAGGGATTGTTGAAACGCTTGAGGCCATTGTGCATAGGCTGCCGGCACCGAAGGGGGATATTAATGCACCCTTGAAGGCAATGTTGGTGGACAGCTGGTATGACTCCTACTTGGGGGTGATCGTGCTGGTGCGGATCATTGATGGAAAGCTGAAAAAGGGTGAACGGGTTAAGTTCATGTCCAACGGCACCACCCACCATGTGGACCGCATTGGTGTGTTCCGGCCACAGATGGAAATGATTGCCGAATTGGGGCCAGGTGAGATCGGGTTTTTGACCGCTTCGATCAAACAGGTGCGTGACACCCGCGTCGGCGACACCATTTGCCATGACAAGCAAACCGTGGTGGCCCTTCCCGGTTTCAAACCCGCGCAGCCGGTGGTGTTTTGTGGTTTGTTCCCTGTGGATGCGGCAGAATTTGAAGACCTGCGCGACAGTATCGACAAGCTGGCCCTTAATGATGCGAGTTTTAGTTTTGAGATGGAAACCTCGGCCGCACTTGGCTTTGGGTTCCGATGTGGCTTTTTGGGGTTGCTGCATCTCGAGGTGATCCGCGACCGTATCGAGCGCGAATATTCGATTGACCTCATCACCACAGCCCCCTCGGTGATTTATAATATCCACATGCGCGACGGGCGGATCGAGCAGCTGCACAACCCGGCAGATATGCCCGACCTTACATTGGTTGACCATCTAGAAGAGCCGCGGATCAAAGCGACGATTTTGGTGCCCGATGAGTATCTCGGCGATGTATTGAAGCTTTGCCAAGATCGCCGCGGGGTGCAATTGGATCTCACCTATGCGGGCGCGCGTGCGATGGTGGTTTATGATTTGCCGCTCAATGAGGTGGTGTTTGATTTCTACGATCGCTTGAAATCCGTGACCAAAGGCTATGCCTCATTTGATTACCAAATGATCGGCTATCAGCGGGATAATTTGGTGAAGATGAGCATTCTGGTCAATGACGAGCCAGTGGATGCGCTGAGCACGATGGTGCATCGAGATCGTGCGGAGATGCGCGGCCGGGCGATGGTTGAAAAGCTCAAAGACTTGATTCCCCGCCACATGTTCAAGATCCCAATCCAAGCGGCCATTGGGGGCAAGGTGATCGCCCGTGAAACGCTGAGCGCGATGCGCAAGGATGTGACCGCCAAATGCTATGGCGGTGACGCGACACGGAAGAAAAAACTGCTGGAAAAGCAAAAGGCTGGCAAAAAGAAGATGCGCCAGTTTGGCAAGGTCGACATCCCGCAAGAGGCGTTTATTTCAGCCTTGAAGATGGATGGATAGGCGCGCTGAGAGTCTGGTCTAGGCGTCTAAAAACACACGCACCGCAGCTTCGAATTCACGCGGTTTTTCCGCGTGCAGCCAGTGACCTGCTTGCGGAATTTTCGCAAAGCGGGCTTTTGGGAAGAGGGTTTTGATGCGCGGGCGGTGCTCTGGGCGCAGATAGTCTGATAGAGCGCCGGTCAGGAACAATGCCGGGGCGCTGAAACAGCCTGAGATGTCAGGAAACCCAATGATTTGATCCATCGAGGCGCTGAGGGCCGGCAGGTTGAGCCGCCAGCGTCGCGCGCTGAGATTTAAGCTTTGTAACAAGAAACTGCGCAGGGATGGATCCTCAATATGGGCGGCCAAGGCGTGATCGGCCTCTGCGCGGCTGGAGATGTGATCGAGGGGCACAGAGTGCATGGCGTCGATGACGGGCTGTTGACTGTGGCTATAGCCGACGGGGGCGATATCGGCGACGATGAGGCGGCGGATCGGCGCGCCAGAAAGGGCTGCGACCATGGCCGCCTTGCCCCCCATGGAATGGCCCAAAAGATCAACCGGTTGGCCCAAGGTTTCGGCCACCTCTGTGATATCTGCGGCCAAAGCGTGATAGCTGTGATCCTCATACCAAGGACTTGCCCCATGGTTGCGCATGTCCAAAGCAATAACCTGGCGGTGATTGGCCAATCGTTTGGCAATCACACCCCAATTGCGGCCGGAGCCAAAAAGCCCGTGAGCGATGATCAAAGGTGTACCGGCTTCAACGCCATTTTCAGGGCCATGGGAGATCATATGTAACATATCAGTGATCTAATCTGGGTTTGCACTCTGCGCCAGCCCCGCTAGGGTGGCTGTGCTGTAATGAGGATACACTATGTCAACGCTTTCCCCAACCATACCGACCCAAGGCCTGCATCACATCACTTTGACCGGAGCGGGACGGCAAATCACCCTGGACTTTTGGGAGGGTATTTTGGGCATGCCCTTTGTCTTTGAACAGCCCAACCTCGACAACCCCGATGAGAGCCATTTGTATTTTGATCCTGGGGATGATCGTTTGATCACAGTGTTTTGCGATGAGACCCGGGCCCCTCTGCCGGGCAAAACCCCGATTGTGCCAGGCGCCGTGCACCACATTGCTTTTTCTGTCAGCCAAGCGGTATCGATCCATCTGCCGCAAAAACTGGATGCGCTTGGCATTGCGCATTCCGGGTTGAAAGATCGGGGTTTTATGAGCTCAATTTATTTTCGCGAGCCCTTGGGGCTGTTGATTGAATTGGCGTCTTATAAGTTCACACCGCCGCAGGGGGTATCTCATGCACGGGTGCTGTTTGAGGCGCATCGCATTCGGGTGGCTGCTGGAGATGCTGCGATTGCAGATCGGCATGTGGCAGACGCCTTGGCGATATTGGTGCATCGGCAGGTGCCAAGCTTGTCGGATGTATAGGCCGGCGGGTGACGCTGTGTGATGGCGGGCAATGCCCGCATCACAGGCGCCCCACCCGCCGTCCCGTGGTTCAGTAAATCGGGAAACGCGCGCAGAGCTCGGCAACCTCGGATCGGACTTTGGCTTCAACGGCTGCATTGCCCTCTTCGCCGTTGGCGGCCAATCCATCGACCACTTCGATGATCCAATCCGCAATTTGGCGGAACTCTGATTCTCCAAAGCCGCGGGTTGTGCCCGCCGGGCTGCCGAGACGGATCCCGCTGGTCACGGTTGGTTTTTCTGGATCGAAAGGCACGCCGTTCTTGTTGCAGGTAATATTGGCGCGGCCCAGGGCTTTCTCGGTGGCATTGCCCTTCACGCCTTTGGGGCGCAGGTCAACCAGCAAAACATGCGTATCTGTTCCATGGGTCACCGTATCCAGACCGCCTTTGATGAGCTGATCAGACAGGGCCTGCGCATTCGCGATCACGTTTTGGATATAGGTCTTGAATTCAGGCTTCAGAGCTTCGCCAAATGCGACCGCTTTGGCAGCAATCACATGCATCAAAGGCCCGCCTTGAATGCCGGGGAAGATGGCCGAATTAAATTTCTTGGCAAGATCTGCGTCATTGGTCACAATCATACCGCCGCGAGGCCCGCGGAGGGTCTTGTGCGTTGTGGTTGTCGCCACATGCGCATAGGGGAAGGGGCTTGGGTGTTCACCCGCCGCCACAAGACCCGCGAAATGCGCCATATCCACATGCAGATAGGCGCCAACGCTGTCGGCGATCTCACGCATGCGCTTGAAATCAATTTGCCGTGGAACGGCAGATCCGCCTGCCACGATGAGCTTAGGCTTATGCTGCGTGGCCAGTTCTTGAACTTGATCATAGTCCAGCAAGTTGTCCTGCTTACGCACGCCATATTGCACAGCATTGAACCATTTGCCCGATTGGTTGGGCGCGGCTCCATGGGTCAAATGGCCGCCGGCATCCAAAGACATGCCAAGAATCGTATCGCCCGGCTGTAAGAGTGCTTGAAAGACACCTTGGTTGGCTTGGCTGCCCGAGTTGGGCTGGACATTCGCAAATTCGCATCCAAACAGTTGGCAGGCGCGATCTATCGCCAAGGTTTCGGCAATGTCCACATATTCACATCCGCCGTAGTAGCGCCGGCCCACATAGCCCTCGGCATATTTGTTGGTCATGACAGAGCCCTGCGCCTGCATCACCGCCTTGGAGACAATATTTTCAGATGCGATCAATTCGATTTCATCGCGCTGGCGGGACAGCTCTTTATCAATGGCCTGCGCCAAGGCTGGATCGGTGTCGGCCAGATCTGCATTGAAAAATTGGGAGAGGCTGGATGTCATAATTTTGCTCCTTGGGCGGTTTGTGTCTTACTGCGTGTTTCCTATAGGAAAAGTCAAATGTTCCTGCCGCGACCTTTTGACCGTATTCCCGTTATTTTAGCCATGGCTTGCGTTTTTAGCCTGCCCCAGCATAGGGTGCGGAAACGGAGTTTCCGAAATGCACACGAGACAGAGCAAACGCATCGCCTTTTTGGCCAGTAGCGCAGATTTGGCACAGTCTGCAAGGAATACCTTTGTGCACAGTTTTGGCGATTGCGACCCAAGCGCGGCGGAGGTGATCGTGGCGCTCGGTGGCGATGGTTTTATGCTGCAAACACTGCATGCTACTCAGCATTTGAACGTGCCCGTTTATGGAATGAATCGCGGTACAGTTGGCTTTTTGATGAATGAGTTCTCAACGGAGGGCTTGATTGCGCGACTGGCGGCGGCAGAAGAGGCTGTCATCAATCCGTTGCGCATGCGGGCAACCTGTGTCGATGGCCAAACCCAGACGGCTCTGGCGATCAATGAGGTGTCACTTTTGCGTCAGGGACCGCAGGCGGCAAAATTACAAATATTTGTTGATGATCGGTTACGGTTGAGTGAATTGGCCTGTGATGGGGCCTTGGTCGCGACGCCAGCGGGCTCGACAGCTTACAATTATTCCGCGCATGGTCCGATTTTGCCCATTGGATCTGAGGTTTTGGCGCTCACGGCCATGGCCGCTTTTCGGCCGCGTAGGTGGCGCGGGGCAGTGTTGCCCAAGGCGGCGAAGGTGCGGTTTGACGTGATTGAACCTGTCAAACGGCCCGTCATGGCCGATGCGGACAATTGCTCTGTCAAAAATGTGATGTCGGTGGAGATTGAAAGCGCCGGTGATGTGGCGCACCGCTTGTTGTTTGATCCCGATCACGGGTTAGAAGAGCGGCTCATTCGCGAGCAATTTGCCTAATTGGATTTTGCGCAATTGGACGTAACAGCCGGACCAGCATGCATGGCCCGGCTGCTGTTTTTCTTAGGTCCCTGAAGAGGAAGCCAAGGCCACTGTTGCCACGATTGCAACCAGCGGCAGAAAGTTTGCCACGGAGGATGTCGCGAGTGTTCCCTGAGCGGAAGAGGTTGTTCCAACCATGGATGCAGCGAATGGGCTTGCAAGAACGAGTTTTTTCATAATGTGTCTCCATTTAAAACATTGACGTCATGTGATTCGAAAACGGCGCTAACGCGCCAAGCTCACCCGGCAATGTTAACACTATTTTGCTAACAATCAAGAGTTGTCAGTAAAACTTATTATGGGTTAACATCAGGTTAAGCGCGACAGGCAAAGAGAGTATCCGGCCTTGTTGGACTGCGCAGCTCATGATTGCGCGTATCCCAAGGTCTGCAACGCCGAACGGACTTCGTCCAAAACAGCGGGATCATCTATCGTCGCGGGGGCCTTATAGGCTTTGCCGTCAGCGATGCTGACCATTGTTGCCCGCAGGATTTTTCCTGAGCGTGTTTTGGGCAGGCGATCCACCACACAGGCCAGTTTGAATGCGGCGACGGGGCCGATCTTTTCGCGGACCAATGTGATGACCTCGGCGACAACTTGCTCAGCTGTGCGGGTGCAGCCATCGTTGAGGCAGAGAAATCCAAGAGGCAATTGCCCCTTGAGCTCATCGCTCACACCGATCACGGCGCATTCGGCCACATCCGGATGACTGGCCAAAACTTCTTCCATGCCGCCGGTTGAGAGCCTGTGCCCGGCGACATTGATGACGTCATCGGTCCGCGCCATGATGTAGAGATAGCCATCCTCATCAATCATGCCGGCATCACCGGTTTCATAATAGCCGGGAAAGGTGGTGAGGTAGGATTTAATGAAACGATCCGAGGCATTCCAAAGGGTTGGCAGGGTGCCAGGCGGGAGGGGCAATTTGACCGCAATGGCGCCCAAGGCGCCGACGGGCATTTGATGGCCACTCTCATCTAAGATTTGCACATCATAGCCCGGCATGGCCACGGTTGGCGAGCCAATTTTGACTGGCATAGCCTCAATACCCGCCGGATTGCCAGCGATGGTGAAACCGGTTTCGGTTTGCCACCAGTGGTCATAGACGGGCACGCCCATAACCTCTTGCGCCCATTCAATGGTATCGGGGTCGGCACGTTCGCCCGCCAAGTAGAGCGCGCGCAGCCGGCTCATGTCGAAATTTTTGATCGATTCGCCTTTTGAGTCTTGCCGCTTGATGGCACGAAAGGCCGTGGGCGCCGTGAAGAAACTGCGCACATCATGTTCAGCAATAACGCGCCAAAAGGTCGTGGCATCAGGTGTGCCGACCGGCTTGCCTTCGAAGACGATCGTTGTGTTGCCGTGAATCAAAGGCGCATAACAAATATAGGAATGTCCAACGACCCAACCCACGTCAGAGGCGGCCCAAAAGACATCGCCCGGATCCACATTGTAGATGTTTTTCATCGTCCAGTTCAGCGCCACCAAATGGCCAGCGGTGGGGCGGACAACGCCCTTTGGGGCGCCGGTTGTGCCCGAGGTATAGAGAATATAAGCCGGATGATCACCGGACACGGCCACGCAGGGCGCGGGGGCTACGCCCTTTTGCAATTCATGCCATTCGATGTCCCGCGGTCCCAATTCTGCTTCGCATTGGGGGCGCTGCAAAATAACGCTAAATTCAGGTTTATGCGCAGCCAGATTGATCGCGCCATCGAGCAGTGGTTTATAGGCTACGATGCGGCCGGGCTCGATGCCGCAGGAACCTGCAATAATTGCCTTTGGCGTGGCATCATCAATACGGACGGCCAGTTCATTTGCGGCAAAGCCGCCGAAGACAACCGAATGGATCGCGCCGATGCGGACACATGCCAACATGGCCACCAAGGCCTCAGGGACCATGGGCATGTAGATGACAACCCGGTCTCCCGCCACGACCCCTTTGGCGGCCAGCCCGCCTGCAAGGGCGGCGACTTGCTTTTGCAACTCTGCATAGGTGGTTTTGGATTTTTGCCCTGTGACAGGGCTATCATAGATAATGGCCACCCGATCGCCATGGCCGGCCTCAACATGGCGATCAACGGCGTTGTAGCAGGTGTTGACCTGCGCATCCTTAAACCATTCGTACAGGGGGGCGTTATCATCCCACAGAGCTTTCGAGGGCGCTTTGATCCAATCAATCGCCTCGGCCGCTTTCATCCAAAATGCCTCTGGGTCTGTCTGCCAACCGGCATAAACTTCTTTATAGGACATCCGTTCGCCTCCACGTCAGTTTTGAGAAGGTTATTCCCTATCACAGGCTTGGACGCAACATTGGGCTTGCGCTAACAGTTTGGCATGCGACGATCCGCCATTGCATCCTGTAGAACTCTCGTGGAAAATGACCTTTAACCCATTGTGATATCAGAAGAGAGACCATGCAAAACATACGCGCCGAAGTGGTGTTGCCCACCCAGCAATTGCGAGATGATATTCCGTTTTTTACCAAGACCCTTGGGATGCGGATGGATGAAATTTTTCCGGCCGATGATCCGAGCGTGGCGGTGTTTTCGGGCTATGGTTTGCGGGTGCGGGTGCAAAAGGACGCCCAGACTGTTCCAGGGTTGTTGCGCATTCTTTGTGATGACCCGATGTTGATTGCAGGTGGTCAGACGCATTTGACCGCGCCCAATGGCACGCGCATCGAAATTGCCCCCCTTGCCCCGCCCGTGGTGATGCCGCCGGTGGCACATGAATTCGTGATGCGCCGCATGGCCGATCAAGCGCCCTGGGTGATTGGGCGCGCCGGCATGCATTATCGCGATCTTATTCCCAGCCGTTTGGGCGGTTCAATCATCGCCAGTCATATCCGCATTCCCGGCGGCGGGCCTGTGCCGGATATGGTGCATTTCCACTCCGTCGGGTTTCAGCTGATCTATTGCTACAAAGGGTGGGTGGATTTGGTCTATGAGGATCAGGGACCACCGTTTCGCCTCGAAGCTGGAAACTGCGTGATCCAACCGCCAGAAATTCGTCACCGTGTGCTCTTTGCCAGTGAGGATTTGGAGGTGATTGAGATCGGAGTGCCCGCCGAACATATCACAACCATTGATCATAACATGGATCTGCCAACCGAGCATATGCGCCCAGATCGGCTGTTTGAGGGGCAAAAGTTCGTGCATTACAAAGCTCATGAAACCCAATGGCGCCCGTTCCGCCTACCGGGGTTTGTCGCGCGCGATACGATGATTTGTGCCAATACGGGCGCGGTGGCGGGGGTTCAGGTGGTCAAGCCAGGGCCGGGCCAGCCTGTTTGGGCCCGCCACACGAACGATATTCACTTTACCTTTGTTCTGCATGGTCAATTGACACTGCAAAGTAAGGCGCAGGCGGCGCAGACCCTTGTGGCTGGCGATGCCTTTGTTATCCCGCCGGATATGGCCTGCCTGTATAGCGCGCCCTCGGCGGATCTTGAGCTTTTGGAGGTCACATTGCCCGGTGACTTTGAGACCCATTTGGAAGACAGCGCTTAGGCCGTCAATGACACTGGCATTTGCAGGGTAGACGGGGTCTGCCAATGGGTATGTAATACGCAGGAGCGGCGCGGGGCGCCAATATTGAAAGGTCATCATGATGAGCAAGGAATTAATTCTCGCAGCGTCTCAGGTTCGCCTGAAAGCCTATGTGCCCTATTCCAATTTCGCGGTCGGGGCGGCGCTGCGCAGTATCAGCGGCGCGATTTATGTCGGTTGTAACGTCGAAAATGTGGCCTATCCAGAGGGAACCTGTGCCGAGGCTGGCGCGATTGCGGCCATGTGCGCAGCGGGGGAATACGAGATTTCTGAAGTGGCCGTTATTGCCGGGGGAGACCGACCGGTGCCGCCCTGTGGCGGGTGCCGCCAAAAGTTGGCCGAATTTGCCAAGGGGCCGGTGACCGTGACCCTCCTGGCGACCAGCGGCGCGCAGGAGCGTACCATGGTGGCCGATTTGCTGCCCGGTGCCTTTGATCAAGATCATCTGACATCTGGTGCGGAGGATCCGAAAGCCTGATGCTGATCCGTGACCATCTTTTGGCTTTGCGAGAAGGCTGGCCCGTGCCGCCTGAAGCGGTGCGGGCCTTTGGAGCCAAATTGGGCGCGGGCGATATCAGTGATGCACAGGCCGGTGCATTTGCCATGGCAATTTGTCTGCAAGGGCTGAGCGAGGAGGGCCGCGTGGCTCTGACACTGGGCATGCGAGACAGCGGCAAACGGCTTGACTGGGACCTGCCGGGCAAGGTGATCGATAAGCACTCTACCGGCGGTGTGGGCGATTCAGTCTCCTTGATTTTGGCGCCGATGCTGGCGGCGGTTGGCGCCTTTGTCCCGATGATTTCCGGGCGCGGATTGGGGCATACGGGCGGGACCTTAGACAAATTGGAGGCTATCCCTGGCCTGAAAACGCAGTTCACCGAGGTCGAATTTCGCGCCATTGTCGCCGATGTTGGCTGCGCAATTGTAGCACCCAGCCCGGATATAGCGCCGGCCGATCAGCGCCTCTATGCGGTGCGCGACGTGACGGGCACGGTTCGATCTCATGATTTGATCACCGCTTCTATTCTGGCCAAGAAACTGGCTGCGGGGCTGGAGGGTCTGGTGCTGGATGTCAAAACCGGCTCAGGTGCGGTGATGTCAGATCTTGCTCAAGCGCGCGATTTGGCGCTGGCTTTGGTTGCTACGGCCAATGGCGCAGGTTGCCCGACCAGCGCGATTTTGACGGATATGAGTCAACCGCTGATTCCCAGTATTGGCAATGCGCTTGAGATTGCCGATGTGATGCGCGCCTTTGAGACCGGGCAAGGGGCGATGGTCGAGGTGGCTCTTGAGCTTGGCACGCAGCTGTTGCTGCAAGCTCAAATCTTTCGCACCGAGACTGGCGCGCGGGACGGCTTGCGGGCAACCTTGCAAGATGGCAGTGCCAAGGCCCGATTTGGAGCGATGGTCCGCGCGCAGGGAGGCCCTGAGAATTTTGCAGATCGCTGGCAAGAGTATCTGGAGATTGCTCCCGCCTATGAGCTGCGCGCAACCGATACGGGTTATTTGACTGCGATAGATGGGGCGGCGCTAGGGCAGGCCGTGGTTGGCCTCGGCGGCGGGCGGCAACGCGAAGATGATCGGATCGACCATTCCGTTGGCCTGTCGGAGATTGCCCCCCTGGGCACGCATCTGCGCAAGGGCGCGCTGATCGCCCGGCTGCATTGCCGAAGCTCGAAACAAGCTGAAATCGCCCTGCGCGCCGTTCAGGACGCGCTGACTTTGAGCGCAGAGCCTCCGGTTTTGCCGGCTTTGATCATTGAACGCATTATGCCACCAAAGGTTTCAAAACATGGCTAGGGCTTTCGTGGTGGTTCTGGATTCTTTGGGATGTGGGGGCGCGCCCGATGCTGCGGAATTTGGCGATCTGGGGGCCAATACGCTGGGCCACATTGTCCAGGCGCGTCAGGGTGATTTGCACATGCCGAATTTGGCCGCTTTGGGCCTGGGCGAGGCGCTGCAACGCTCCAGCGGCATGGCCTCACCATGGCCGGCGGCGACTGCGGGGGTATGGGCGGTGGCGCGCGAACGCTCCAAGGGCAAAGATACCCCATCGGGCCATTGGGAGTTGGCAGGGGTGCCGGTGCCCTGGGATTGGCACTATTTTCCAGATGAAACCCCAGCGTTTCCGCCGGAGGTCTTGGCGGCACTTCAAGATATTGCAGGGGGCAGCCTGGCCAATTGTCACGCCTCTGGGATGCCGGTGATTGAGGCTTTTGGAGCCGAGCATCTGCGCACGGGCCTGCCGATTTGTTACACCTCAGTGGACAGCGTGTTTCAGATTGCGGCTCATGAGGAGCATTTCGGTCTGCAAAATCTTTATCGGCTTTGCCAAGATATGGCGGGTATGCTCCATGACATGAAGGTCGGGCGGGTCATTGCCCGGCCCTTTGTTGGATCTAAGGAAACGGGATTTCAGCGCACGCTGAATCGCAAGGATTTTGCGATGGATCCGCCGTCTGCGACCCTCTGCGAGTGGGTGATGCAGGCCGGGCGACCGGTCCATGCGATTGGTAAGATTGGTGATATTTTTTCAATGCGCGGGATTACGCGCTGCCGCAAGGGCAGTGACGCGCAGCTGATGGAACATTTGGCCGATGAGATGCAGCAGGCGCCAGAGGGCAGTTTTATTTTTGCCAATTTTGTGGAATTCGACACGCTCTTTGGCCACAGGCGCGATGCGGAAGGCTATGCGCGGGCGCTGGAATGGTTTGATGCGCAGATTGGTCCCATTTTGGCCCAAAGCCGGCCTGATGATCTGGTGATTTTCACAGCCGATCATGGCAATGATCCGACATGGCGCGGCACAGATCACACACGCGAGCAGGTGCCGGTGCTTGTTAATGGGAAAAATTTGGCACAAAATCAGGGTATTGGTCGCATGATTGGGTTTCAAGATGTGGCCGCAACCGTGGCCGCGCATTTGGGTGTTGCGGCACAGGGGCAGGGTAGGAATTTTTTATGAGCTGGAAAACATTTCCGAAAATTGAGTTGCATCTGCATCTGGAGGGTGCGGCGGATCCTTCCTTTATCCGGGGGCTCGCGCAAGAGAAATCTGTTGATATTGGAGGGATTTTTGACGCGGCAGGCGCTTATCAATACAGCGGGTTTGGTGAATTTTTAAAGGTTTATGAGGCCGCCACCCAAGCGTTGCAAAGCCCTGAGGATTTTCAGCGCCTCACGCAATCGGTCTTGGAAAACCTTGCTGAACATAATGTGATTTATGCGGAGACCTTTGTCTCCCCCGATTTCTGTGGTGGCAGAGATCTGGGCGCTTGGCGCGAGTATCTGCAGGCGATGCAAGAGGCGCATGTGGAGGGGGTGACACTGAAAGGCATCGTCACCTGCATCCGCCACTTTGGCCCAGACAAAGCGCGGGAAACGGCTCTTTGCGCTGCCGAGACAGCGGGAGATTGGGTTGTTGGCTTTGGGATGGGCGGGGCTGAGGATGCCGGCAAAGCCGGCGACTTTGCCTATGCTTTTGACATGGCACGCGAAGCTGGATTGCGCTTGACCTCCCACGCGGGTGAATGGGGCGGGGCGCAATCGGTCTGGGAGACGATTAACGATTTGCGCATTGAGCGGATTGGCCATGGGGTGCATGCGATCGAAGATCCTAAGTTGGTGGATTACCTTGCCGAAACGGGACTTGTGCTGGAGGTGAACCCTGGTTCAAACATTGCTCTTGGCGTCTATCCAAGCCTGGCACAGCACCCGATCGCCAAGCTGCGGGACGCGGGGGTGAAGGTCACGGTCAGCACCGACGACCCCCCATTTTTTCACACCGATATGACCCAAGAGTTTGAGCAATTGGAGAGGGTGTTTGGCTGGGGCGCCGATGATTTCCGTGCGCTGAATGCCACCGCCCTTGAGGCCGCGTTTTGTGATGCTGACACCAAAAAGGCTTTGGCCAAAATTTTGGAAAATTAGGGCTCGGTTGCACGCTGGGGCAATAATGACCTGATTTGAGGTCTTGGCGCATTGTCAAAACGGCAATTTTGCACCAGTATCGAACCATATATTCCTTGAAGCTGGGCCAAACCGCATGACTCTCACCATTGTTGATCACCCGCTTGTCCAACATAAGCTGAGCTTGATGCGCGATAAGACGACACCGACCAATCAATTTCGTCAGTTGCTGCGCGAGATCAGCCATCTGATTGCCTATGAGGTGACGCGGGATTTGCCGCTGGAGCTATGCGATATTGAAACGCCTCTGCGCTCTATGCAGGCGCCTGTGTTGGCAGGGAAAAAATTGGCTTTGGTCTCCATTCTTAGGGCTGGGAATGGGTTGCTGGATGGGGTTTTGGAATTGATTCCCTCGGCAAGAGTGGGGTTTGTGGGGCTTTATCGCGATGAGGAAACCCTGCAGCCGGTGCAATATTATTTCAAAGTGCCCGATGATCTGCAAAACCGCGTTGTGATCGCCGTCGATCCCATGTTGGCGACCGGCAATTCGAGTGTTGCGGCGATTGATTTGCTCAAACAGGCGGGCGCGCGCAATGTCAAATTCCTCTGCCTCCTGGCCGCCCCTGAGGGCATCGCCCGCATGCAAGAGGCGCATCCTGATGTCGATATCACGACGGCCGCGGTTGATGAATGCCTCAGCGATATCGGCTACATCCTTCCTGGCCTCGGCGACGCGGGCGACCGGATGTTTGGGACGAAGTGAGGGGTCGGGTTTGGTCTATGAATGCTAGGCTTGCATAATCCCTGAAGGTCAGCCATGATTCACGATGTTTGCGTGACTTTGATAGAAAATATTTTTTTGATGTAAGATTTTAGATGAACAATAAACCTACCTCGACCACCGTGCTGGACCCCACTGAAATTGCGGTACCCCAAACCATTATTAGGGCTGAAAATGGGGATGTGATCGTGGCTGACGAAACCGGATTACGGATGCGATTGTCAGATAGGGTGATTGAAGACATCGCAATGCGCCTTGGAAAATTTGGCCAAAGCCACGGGGATATGCTCCGCCGCGACGACTCTCATGATTTTTTGGAAGATGGTGATCCCGCGTCTCAGGCGGATCATCTCATTGATTGTATAGGTGAAAATATTGATTTTTGGGACGTGCGGCAGAGGAGGGAGTTTGCCTCTTTCATGGCTGATTTGCCAGGTCGCCAGGGTGTGCGTGGATTTTTAAAGCACCTAAAAGGCGGCGGCATTATTGCCGATACTGCCGGCCCTTTACGGCTGATTTTGGCCATCGGCGGAACCCGTGCGGCCTTGGCTTCATCAGACTGCGCCAGCTATCCCTATCACGTCGTTACGGCAGCAGACGATATCGGGGCTGTTGGCTGTAGCGGTGAAACGGTTGCTGAGAAAACGGCCTTTTTAGAAGGGCTGCGGGAGATGAGCCATGAGGCGTTGGTCGCAGATAGCCTTTTGTACCATGCACAGCAGGAACGTAACAGCCTGTCGCTCTATTTTGTGCGCGCGGAAACGGATGGTTCACGCAGCGCATCAGAGCTTGCGAGTGGGGGGCTTTTGTAAATTTAATGATATGCGCGGAAAATGCGATGAGTGCTGCCAAAAGTCTTTGCAAACGCATCGCACTAGACGCTGTTTTTGTGGATTTTACATTGGAGGACGTGTCGGGGAATGCCATCGATTATCGCAATGGCATGCTCGCTGTTTTTGATGAAATTTCAGCTAAATTTACCGAACTTGGATTGGGAGCACCGCGATTCTTTACATTTTTTGACTGCGGGGTTTTGGATTTCTTGCCGGCCAGTGTTTTGGAGGGGCAGTGGGAGTTATCATGGAATCACGCTCAGCATGACCTGGTTTTTGTCGCACCGAGCTACATGTTGATGCATGATACTGACGCGCGTTTGACTGAGCGTGGGCGCAGACTTCGTGCCGCCATGTCTGCCGAGGCTATTTTTGCGACACAGCGGAATCGAGACTGGAAATTACCCGTGCTTCATTTGGCGGAATGTGACGGTTTAAAACTGCGCGTCACGGCGCAATGTGAGGGGCGTTTGGTTTTGGATCCGACTGATCCGTTCGGAGCGGGAGATCATTATGGGTTCGCTTTGGAGGGTGTAGACCCGGAAGTATCCATTACAAAAGTTGCCATAGCGCAAGATGACGAGAAAGCTTTGGTTTTGACGTTAAATGCGCCTTTGACGGGCCCTCAACCCGTACTGTGCTATGCGGCCAACTCTGCGTCCTCGGATGAAGAATTTAAGGAAAATCTTGGCGCCTTGCGAGATGAATTTGAGCCTGCGATGCAGAACCAGACGTTTTTCAACGACTTCAAAACCATAACTATTTAGGAGTTTGGTGAGGTCTTTTTCCGACAACCAGCCCCCCATTGGGCTATTTTCATCGGGCACGAAGCCTGTTTTGCGATTGTGACCGAGTTGGATAATTGCATATTTTTTGGTAATTCTTGCAAACTCGCGCAAAATTTCCTTAGCAACACTGAAGGTGACGATATCTCGCAGAAAACGCGTACTTACGAGTAAATCGAATTCTTTGTCCTTAAATGGCAAAGAGGCGGCATCTCCAACGCGGGTATCAATTCCATCAAAGTCAGAGCCCAATATGTTCTGTGCTGTCAAAATCATATCTTCAGATGCATCTAACCCCGCTATTTTAAAACCTTTTTTACGGTACATCGGGACGAAACGGCCAGTCCCAAAGGAATATCGACGACCGACATCCCATCTGGAAGCTGGTCTAGGAGCTGCGCCATTTGTTCCTGCTCGACATGCCACCAAGCTTGTTTCTTGCGCTTTTTCTCGTAATTGCTCGCAATGTCTTTATAGTATGTATCGCCTTTTGGCCGACCTTTGGCCACAACTTTTGGAGATTGCATTCTTATTCCTTTCCTCCCGTTTTCCGGCACTGATGCGGTTAACAGTCCAGACAACGCTGATCGGGCTTTAAATTCAGGCCCACTCGAAATATGACAGAAGTCGTCGAAAGTTCAATGCGAAAACCTCAAATGACTTTACGTCTATCGCCAAAATGTGACGTGCTTAGCGCAACGTTTTTTGAAAACATACTCATAAAAAAATTTGGATGTTATTAGGGCGGTGCGGTAAAGCGCCTGGTCGCAATTTGGGGAATTTGGCGTCGGAAAAATGAGACAAAAATAATAAGGCCGTACCAACTTCTCTCCCAGCGCTCACCCTATCACCCTGGGTTGCAAATCGCCTGTAGGCCGAGCCATGCGCCGTCGGGAAGGGCGGGAAGGGCGGTTGATGCGGGGGGCTGTGCGGCGGATGCTGGTCTGCGCTGATCTGACAGGGCTATTTTTGCCAGTTGGTCCAGCTGCCGGTTTGAGAGTTCGTTTGAGGTGATCAGGCTAATGGAGACAAATGGGCCGGCGTCTTCGAGATAGAAACCAAGCGGATCTGCGTCATTCAATGTGGCAATGGCTGCGGCGACATAGGCGGCCGTCACCGCTGGATCATCTGACTGCCCCACCATATTATCAAACAATATCACTTTGCCGCCGGGCAAAACAATGGGAGCTGTGCGTTGGCCGGGCAGAACGCGCAGCTCAAGCGCGGCCTTTGGTGCCAGGCGCTCCACCAGGAGCGCGGCGCTACGGATGCCTTCAGGGCTGGTGCAATAGGGACCTGCCAATTGACCAATGCGCTCTACAAGCGCCCTGCCAAGCTGCGCGCGTTTGGCCTCGGGCAAGACGTTGCTCGCGTAGCTCACCATGGCTTGTGGGCCCCAAATCAGGGTCACAAAGCTCAGAAGGACAACGCTGGAGACCGCAAGAATGAAACGCAATCTGCCCGGATGGGGGCGGCTGCGATCGATGGCTTTTTGCACCTTTTGCAGGGCCTCAAGCATGGTTTTATCGGAAATTTCCAAGCTTTCCTCTGAGCCTGGCGCGGGCCTTAGGGTTGCTGCATCCTCTTTACGGGTTTGAACATCAATCGCGGCCAAAGACCAATGGGCCAGCGGTCGGTTTTGCATATCCGTCAATATCAAGGTGGCTTGGCCGCAAGACACCACAACCTCACGCCTTTGCATCGCAGGGCCGCTGCGCCAAAGGCCGGTACATTCCAGCCGTTCATATGCTTTAAGTGCGGTCATATGGGCCTGCTCTGCCTTTTTCGAGCAAGATAGGTTGATCGGCGCACCGACGCAATGGGCTGTTGTGATCTGCGCTGATCTCCGCGCGCCGCTAGGCAGTTTTTGCGATGCCCCGAAGTTCGAATTTCTGGATCTTGCCCGTGGAGGTTTTGGGCAGCTCTTGGAAGATGACGCGCTTTGGTGTTTTGAACCCGGCCAAGCGCGCGCGCACAAAGGCGATGACCTCCGCCTCTGTGGTTGATTTTCCCTCCAGCAGCTCAACAAAGGCGCAGGGCACTTCTCCCCATTTATCGTCGGGCTTGGCCACAACGGCGCATAGGCTCACGGCCGGATGGGCCATTATAGCGCCCTCAACCTCGATACTTGAAATATTCTCACCGCCGGAAATGATGATATCTTTCATCCGATCGGCAATCTGCATCATGCCATCAGGATGTTGAACGGCGATGTCTTCGGAGTGAAAAAATCCACCAGCAAAAGCCTTCGCGGTGGCTTCGGGGTTTTTGTAATAGCCCTTCATGACCGAGTTGCCCCGCATGACGATTTCACCCTGTGTCACGCCATCCATTGCAATCTGCTGGCCTGTCTCATCGACAACGGTCGTCAGATCCATCATCGGCATGGCGATGCCCTGGCGGGCCTTGCGGGCCGATTGCTCTTCGGCGGGCAAAGCATCCCAAGCCGGGTTCCAAAGCGATTCCACCACATGCCCATAGGTCTCGGTCAGCCCATAGACCTGTGTGACATTAAAACCCAATTTCCCAACGGCGGCCAAAGTCGCCGGAGCGGGTGGGGCGCCTGCGGTTAAGACCTCCACCTGGTGATCAAAGCTGCGCCGTTCTGCATCGGCGGCGTTGACGATCATGTTGAGCACGATGGGCGCACCGCCGAAATGGCTTACCCCTTCATCTGCGATGCCATCATAAATCGCCTTGGCTGAAATGTCGCGGCAGCCGACAACCGTGCCGCCCAAAAGGGGCATCATCCAAGTGTGGTTCCAGCCGTTGCAGTGAAACAAGGGTACAATGGCCATGAACACCGGCTGGAGCGTCATGCGCCAACTGATCGGCGTGCCCATGGTCATCAAATAGGCGCCGCGGTGGTGATAAACCACGCCTTTTGGGCGGCCTGTGGTGCCGGATGTATAATTGAGAGCTAGGCTCTCCCATTCATCCTTTGGCATGATCCAAGGGGCCTGCGCATCGCCGCGGGTGAGCAATGTTTCATACTCCAGATGCCGGCCAGAGGCGGTGAAGCCAGCCTCTTGATCGGCCACCTCAACGATCTGCGGCGCGGGCGTGCTCATAGCGGCGATTGCCGCCTCCACCGGGGCGAGGAATTGGCTGTCGACCAAAACAACCTTGGCCTCCCCATGTTCGAAAATATAGGTCAGCGTGTCGACATCCAGCCGGGTATTGATGGTGTTTAAGACAGCGCCACATGCGGGCACGCCAAAGCTGGCTTCAATTTGCGCTGTGATATTGGGGAGCAGCGTTGCGACCACATCCCCGGGCTCGACGCCGAGGCCCGTCAGAGCGTTGGCCAATTGGCTGACCCGCGCGTGATATTGGCGGTAGGTGGCGCGATGCGAGCCGTAGATCACCGCAATATGCTCGGCAAAGACCGAGGCGGCGCGTTTCAGATGCGACAAAGGCGTCAACGGCACATAATTTGCCTGGCATTTGTCCAAACCCGTCTCTTCCGCCATCCAACCCATGTCGCTTTCCTCCCATTTTCTGCGCACTATCGCGCTTGCGCAGATGATTTCAAGAGCCCATGCATAACAAATGGATCAAAAAACAAATACAGTTGCGTCAATTCTCTTTATGGTGACCGGTATGGCCACGGTTGGGGTGATCGACAACTTCATCACCTATATCGCTGTGGAAGTTAGCCTGTGGCAATTTCACTTTCTGCGCAGCATGATCGCTGTTCCGGCTATTGTAGGTTTCGGTCTGTTGGCTGGCTGGACATTGCGGCCGCTGCGCCTTTGGCCGGTCTTGGGGCGCAATATGTTTCTGTCTGGCGCCATGTTCGTCTATTTTGGCTGTCTGGGGTTCTTTCCCATTTCGGCCGTGGCGGCTGGCCTTTTCACGGCGCCGGTATTGGTGATGTTCATCGATGCCGTTTGGTCGCGTCGGCGCATTGGGCCAATTCGACTCGCCACCGCCTGCCTAGGGTTTGTGGGCACGCTTTTGGTGCTTAAGCCCGATGTTGGCGGATTAAGCTGGGCCAATTTGATCCCGGTTTCGGCTGGGCTTATGTATGCTTTTGGCAATGTGGCGACGCGCAAATGGTGTGAAGGCGAAAGCGCTGTGGCCTTGCTTTGGTCTTATATGTTTTTGATGCTGATCTTTGGAGCTTTGGGGGTGATTTACCTGCATTTCTTCCCCGGAGATCCCAGCAGCTATCTCACACGAGGTTGGGTGTGGCCATCCGCAAGCGTTTGGGTGTGGATCGCTATTCAGGCGGTGTTTTCCTTGATTGGTATCGGGTTCATCATGAAAGCCTATCTCATCGGCGAGGTGACCTATGTCTCAATCTTTGAATATTCCATGTTGATTTTCGCCAGCGCCACCGCTTGGATGTTGTTCGGTGATCGCCTTGGA
>JADHLF010000066.1 GCA_016780825.1 Planktomarina sp.
GAAGAATGTCTCTGGGACCCAAGTGATCCGGAGGCTGAGCAGGATTGCATGTTGATGCGAGAGTACCTCAACCCCACCCCCAAAAGACCAACGACAAGACCGCATCAGAACCTCGCTGCTTTTATAGCAAGGGCGCAGGCAGATCCTGAAGTGTTGCGGGAGACAGTGCGCGGTTCTTTGCAATATTTTTCATATTTCTTTAAGCTTGCGAGCTGCTCGGTGCCGCAGCAAAATCTTGCGATAAAGACGCGTTTGTCTTTCACAGATGCATTGGTGCGGCGCGTCCTGTCGGCCGGTGCTCTCACGCGTTTGACCGGGTCAAAATCCCACGCCGAATTGGCCGAATTGGCAAAGCATTTGGCACAGGCAGACAGGTCTGAGACCGATTACGCCGTATTCCAATCCTGCCTTGAGCGCCTGACCAAAGATAACGTTATTTATGACGCTGCGGCGGAGGAATTTTGATCATCTATGGCCTTAGAGGACATCATATCCGCCAATTTCTTCCGTTGAATTTTTCCCGAAGGGCCCTTGGGTAGATCCTCGAGCACATAGACTGCATCAGGCGCTTTGAAGGCGCCGAGCCTGCGCGTGCAGATCTCGATCAAGTCAGCGGGGGTGGTCTGACTGCCGGCACAAAGAGTCACGGCCGCGACCACCCGTTCCCCATAGGTGGCGCAGGGCTGGGCGAAGGCTGCGGCTTCGACAACATCCGCATGTGCGTACAGCGCCTCGTCCACTTCACGCGGCGCGATATTTTCACCGCCTTTAATAATCAATTCCTTCAAACGTCCTGTGACAAAGACATATCCATCATCATCCCGATGTCCGAGATCACCAGAGAGCAGCCAGCCGTCAGGCGTGAAGCTCGCGCGTGTCGCCTCGGGGTTTTTGAGATATTCTTTCATGACATTTGGACCCCGAATGGCGATCTCTCCCTGCTCATTGTTGCCAGCTGCAGAGAGGTTGGAGCGCAGGATGGTCACGTCATTGCCTATGGCCATGCCCGGCGAGCCGATTTTGCGGGTTGCGGGGGGGAGCGGGTTTGACAGCATCTGTGCCGCGGTCTCTGTCATGCCCATTGTTTCAATGATCGGTACACCAAAGCGGCTTTCAAAGGCCGTCTGTACCTCTGGCGCCAAAGCGGAGCTTGCTGATCTGCCAAAACGCAGTCGGGCTTTTGCAGCGGCACTGGGATTCTGCACGCCATGCAGCAGATGCGAAATGATGGTGGGCACCACTGAAAACCAGGTGACGGCTCCTGCCTCAATATCGCTCCAGAACCGGCTGTTGGAAAACTTAGGGGCCAGTAGCAATTGCCCACCTGAAATGAGACATCCCATGACGCCAACGCATAGCCCATTGATGTGGCAGATCGGCAGCACGCAATATCCGCAGTCATGTTCCGTCAGCCGATGGGCGCAGGCCGTGGTCCAGCCTCCCGCCAAAAGGCTGCTATGGCTGTGCACCACGCCTTTGGGCTGGCCGGTCGTGCCAGATGTGTACATCAGCAAAGCGTCATCTCCAGCGCTGAGGGGATGCAGGGGCACTTGCGTATTCAGGTCAAGACCCTCGGGCAACGGCTGCAAGCCATCAGGGCAGGTGGCGGCAAACTGTGCGTGTTGATCTGCGCCCACTGAGGCAAAGCGCGCCTCACAATGCTCAAACGCATAGGTTATCGCATCATTGCCGGCGGCCAGATTGATCATCGTGACCCGAAACCCGCCATAGAGCCCGGCAAAGAGCGTCTCCAGGGCCGCACGACCATTGGGCATCATCACAGCGAGGCTTTCCCCTTTGGCCATGCCAAGCGCCGTTAGGCCTTGTGCCCGTGCACGGGCGACATCACGCAAACCGGCCCAAGAGAGGTCAGCGGCGCCATCGGTGAAGCGATAGGCGATGCGCTCTCCTCTTGCTTTGGCCTGCTGATCCAGCCAATCGCGCACAGTGCCTTGTGGCGGGGCTGCGTTGAAGGCAATCATTTTCCGGCTCGCGCCCAATATTGTGCAAAAATCTCTTCCAGCTCCGGTTCACGGGGTGGAATTTCGCGGGCCACTTTGGTGGTTTGCATAAAGTGGCGCCAATTGAGATTACCATCAATCGAATTGCCACCCCAACTGCCGCATCCCATTGAGAGCGAGAAGGGCAGCCCGTTGTTAAAGGCACCACCCGTGGCGAAGCAATGGGCTTGGTTGACGATGACCCGGCAGGTCGGAACTTCGCGTCCCAATTCCAAGGCGCGCGCTTCCAGCTTGGAATGGAGCCCAATGGAATGGCCCGCGCCTTGATGGGTCAGGATACGGCTGGCAATGGCTTTTGCATCCGCAAAATCGCGCGCACGATAGAGGGCCACGACGCGGGAAAGCTTTTCACCGGACAGAGGATGATCTGCACCAATACCGAAGGTTTCAACGGCAAGGAATTTGGTCGTGGCTGGCACTTTCCCCACCATATCCAGCGCTTCAAGCATCTTGTCGGCATCCTGAGCAATGACCGCGCGGTTCAAATGCCCATCGGGCCAAAGCTTGGCAATGATGGGCGCTTCATCTATCACGAGCGCGCCGCCTTCCTGCGCCATGGCTTGGACAAAGGCGTCATAAATTTCATCCACCACCACAAGCGCATTTTCCGACGAGCAAGACGTGGCATTGTCAAAGGTCTTTGAGGCGGTGATTTTCGCGGCAGCCTCGGCAAGATTGGCCGTTTCATCAACGATCACGGTCACATTCCCCGCCCCCACCCCAATCGCAGGGGTGCCGCAAGTATAGGCGCGGCGCACGTTGTTTTGACTGCCGGTGACCACCACCAAATCGGTCGTCTCGAGCATGCGCTGGGTCTTGGCCTTGGAGCCGGGCGCGGGCAGCATTTGCACCAGATCACGATCAACTCCGATCTTGTCAAATTCGGCATATATATAGTCCAGCACAAGCGCGCAGGACTCGACCCCTTTGGGAGATGGCGAAAGAACAATGGCGTTGCCAGATTTCAGGGCATTGATGATATTATTGGCCGGGGTGGCCGCAGGGTTGGTCGAGGGCACAACCGCGCCGATGACACCGATTGGGCGGGCAATCTCTGTCACGCCGGTGGTCGGATCATCAGAAACTATTCCATAGGTTTTTGCATCCGCGATGTCCCGCAACAGGCCCAAGGTTTTGCGATGATTTTTTGTGATCTTATCGGCGACATTGCCCAGGCCGGTGGTTTTTACGGCCAGTTCGGCCAATGCGCGATTGCGCGTGGGCTCCATGATGGCCCATCCAACCGCCTGAGCGGCTTGATCGTAGCGTTCTTGTGAGCCCTTGGCTTCGAAGGCGATCTGGGCCTTGCGGGCGCGGGCAATCACGCTGTCAACGAGCGCAATGTCATCGGGAGTTGTCATCGGGAATTCCGTTCATTCAATAAGGTGGCAGGGACCCGCTAAGGCCCCCACCGATTGCGTTATATCACAGGCCTGCGAGCAGGTCCTTTAGGGTCACCTCGCGGGCGGCCCACATCTCAAGCACCTCATCGCGGGTCATGATATGCATCGGAGATCCACCGGCTTTCATTTTGCTCGCAACGCTGCCATGGGCAAACATGGCCGGCACGGTTTCGGCCAGCTTGTCGATGATGGCTTGCGGTGTGCCCTTCGGGACCATCACGCCGCGGAAATTGACCGAGGCATTGTCCACATCAAGGCCTTGTTCCATCAGGGTCGGGACATCCTCCATAAAGGCATTGCGCTCAAGATCGGCGACGCCAAGGATCTTGATGGTGCCAGCTTCACGGGCGCGGAAGGCGTCCGATAGGTTGTTGACGCCGGCCATTACCTCACCGGCAATAACCGCTTTCATTGCGCCCGAGCCGCCAGATTTATTTGGAATATAGGCCATTTTCACGCCGGCTGCTTTCTCAATTTGCAGTGCGGCGATATGGTGACCCACAAACAAGCCCGCGCCAGAGAAGGTGAGCTTGCCAGGGTTGGCTTTGGCCCAACCCATGACATCCGCCATAGAATTAAATTCGCTGTCGGCGGCCACAACAAATACCGCCGGATCTGCACCCCAATTGGCAATAGGTTCGAAACTATCGGCCGAATATTCTACGCCGCCCTCAATGGATTGGGCAATGAAATGGGGGATGTTGTAAACGCCCATGGTATAGCCATCTGCCTCTGCGGCTTTGGCAAGCCAGTTCCAGCCGACGCGGCCCCCGGCGCCGGGCTTGTTGATAATGGCAACAGGCATGCCCAAGGCATCATCATTGCCTGCGGTCATGGTGACGATCCGCGCTTGGAAATCTGTGGCACCGCCGGCGCCATAGCTGACCATGAGCATGATCGGACGGTCCGGATAATTTGCGTGGCCATCGGCCTGCGCGGAGCTGGCCAAAGCGGCAAGGGCAATGGCTGCACCTGCAAGTAGTTTCTTCATTTTTTAGTCCTCCCTAGTGGTGATGATGCCCTGTCGCCTCTACGGTTCAGGACCAAATCTCTCGCGGCGTGTATACGTTCAAGATAAGTGCGAAGAGACAGTACATGACGGCCATAAAGCCGGCCGTGATGATGGCGCGCATGACCCATGACCGGAGCTGCCGGTGATCTGCGGGGTCATACCAAGTGAGTAGAATAAAGAAAGCGAGGGTGGTTCCGGTGTAAAATCCAAAGAACTTGGCGCCCCAAAATACATAGGCTACGGCGACAGTCAGACCCGGTGCGACACGGAGGATCTCTTGCCGGCTGAAACCACCCTCTTGAGCTGCGCCGTCTCTGAGGGCTTTGAAAAAGGTCCAAAGGGCGAGCACGACAAAGAGTGTTGAGACGAGGCGCGGAAAGGCGAAAGCGGCTGCCGGGGTTTGGGTATAGCTGACAAAGCAGACCCAGAGCCCGACGAGCGCGATGAGCCCCGCGGGGATCGCATGTTGAAACCGCTGCATCACAAAGCCCTCCCTTGCCTGCGATTTTTCAGCTCAAGCCAAACCGAGTAAACGATCGAACCCAAGACGATTGCAATCAGGACCATGTTTAAGGTGCCGGTAAAGAAATAGGGCAAGACCCCATTTTGCGCCGCTGCGATCATCGCGCCTTCGACAAAATTGCCTTCTGCGATTGGGCCTAAGATCAAGCCCAATACCAACGGGGCCGCGGAGTAGCCGTAGCGTTCGAGAAAATACATCCCCGCGCCAAGAACTAGCATGACGAACACGTCATCCATGGACAGCTGCACGGAGTAGCTGCCGAACACCGCAAGGGCCAGGACCACAGCGGCCATGACCGCGCGCGGCACGCGCGCCACATTGGCGGCCAGACCCGCGATCATAAGGCCAAAGACACACATTAAGATTTGCCCGATCAGCATCGAATTGATGAAGGGCCAAACAACCTCTGGATAGTCACGGAAAATATTTGGGCCGGGGAAAATTCCGTGGATGATGAGCCCGCCGAGCAAAACCGCCGCCGTGGGGCTGCCGGGGATTGAGAGGGTGAGTAAGGGGACCAAGGAGGGACCGACCATGGCGTTATTGGCCGATTCTGCGGCGATGATGCCCTCTGAATGGCCGGTGCCGAATTTCGCACGCTCTGGGCTGAAATTGCGGGTTTGATCATAGGCCACGAGCCCTGCGATTTGCCCACCCACGCCGGGGATCAAGCCGATGATTGCGCCGACAGTGGTTCCGATGCCGAGTGCGCGGGTGCGGCGGCTCACTTCTGTAATGGCCTGGCGCAGCGGATGGGGCTTGATGCTCAGGACTTCAAGATCTTCCCGAGAGCGGCCCTTCGCAAACATAGAGATCACCTGCGGAATGGCAAAAAGACCAATCAGCGCGGGAATGATGTTGATGCCTCCCGCAAGAGAGGAATGAAAAATAAAGCGTTGAGTGCCCAAGATATCGTCGAAACCGATGGTGGAAATCCACAGGCCGATACACCCGGCCAACAGACCTTTGACGACAGAGTTGCTGCCCAATGTGCCAATGACAGTCACCCCAAGGATCGCGATCCAAAAACTTTCACTCGGACCAAAAACCAAAGCCCATTTGGCGAGCACCGGCGTGGCGAAGATCAGCAGAAGCACCCCGGCGACACCGCCAAAGAGTGAGGCCAGGAATGACAATTGTAAGGCGCGCTTGCCATCGCCATTGCGCGCCATCGTATGGCCGTCCAATGTCGTGGCAATATTGGCCGGCGCTCCTGGAATTTTCAGCAAAATGGCACTGACCGCGCCGCCAGCGACCGTTGAGGTATAGAGCGCCCCTAGCAAAATCAGCCCGTGAGCGGGCTCCATCTTGAAGGTGAAAGGAATGGCCAAGGCCACCGCCATGGTCGGCGATAGGCCCGGCGTGGCTCCAAGGATCAACCCAAAGACTGTGCCCAGCAACAGCATGCCAAAGGCCCAAAGGGTGAAGACATCGTCAAAGTAGTAAAGGAACTCCATCGGTGATCCACGGTCCTGTGTTGTGCTTGACTTATCAGAGTAGGCGATGAAAATAGTAATGCAAACGTTTTCATAAAATTTGCCGAAATGAGGTTTTTATGTCATTAAAGCAGGGGGGTAAGGCCGATATTGTGGATGTCGCTCGCCGTGCGGGCGTTTCGATTTCGACGGTGTCCCGCAGCTTCAATCACCCAAAT
>JADHLF010000067.1 GCA_016780825.1 Planktomarina sp.
TTTGGGATGCATTCGGCGCCGCTTCAAAAGAAGTTCTGGACGAAAATATGGGCGACGAACTCTTCGCGCGTATCCGAAACTCTTTCGACGCATCTTTGGCGACTTCCTCCGATTGGATCTTGAAATCTGACGGTGAATTTGTGTCTCAGCGCAACCGCGTTTTGGCCAACGGCTAAATCTTTGGAGAGGGCCCTCGGAGTTCAGGGCCCTTTTTCATGCCCGGCATTTTGGCTCAGGATGCATAGATTTGGGGGGATAGGTGTTGGACTGGTTCATCTGGTTTTTTCAAAGCCTCGTAATGGCTTTCTACAATATTGGCTATGCGATAACACATCCCGCCCTATGGCTGGATTGGACCGAAGGCAAAGCGGTCATGCGGTTCATCTATTATGGGGCCTCTCAAGAGCTGTTTTTCGCAGTTTTGGCCCTATTTCTCACCCTCACGGCTCTGGGCCTGTGGCGCAACGCCATTCTTTGGGGTGCTGTCCGGATCCTGGAAGGATTTGCCAATACCGTCGGCCGCTTTGCAGCTTGGGCTGGCCTATTGATGGTGTTGCAGCAAATTGTGATTGTCTTCATTCAACGGATTTTCCTGGAGGCACAAATCACCTTCGGATTTGGCGTTGGTTTAAGCAAGGACATCAGCTGGTACGCAGAAGAGCTTAAATTTTACAACGCGATGATCGTGTGCCTTTGCGCCGCCTATACCTTTGTTCAAGGCGGGCATGTGCGGGTGGATTTGATTTATTCGGTCGTCAGCTATCGCACCAAACGGATCATTGATATGCTTGGCAGCCTGTTTTTCATGGTGCCAGCTGCGGTGCTCACTTGGATGTACTCTTGGTATTTTCTCTGGCGGCACCTGGTCACGCCAAAAGTATCGGCCAGTGACACGCTGCAACGCTTGGTTGACGGAAAATCACGCGCGTTTAAGTGGAATGTGGAAACAATTGGGTTTTCCCCCAATGGGTTCAACGCATATTTTCTGTTTAAAATTTTGCTAGTGCTTTTCTGTGCCATGATCATTCTGCAAGCGATCGCGTTCTTCTACCGGTCATATCTGGAAATGAAAGAGGGCGAAGCCTCTGATGGCAAATACCTCGATCGAGATCAACTTGGCGACGCAGACGCCGAATTGGCCGCAGACATTCATTAAGGGCTAGAGCTATGATTTTTGGATTAGATGGCGTCGAAATTGGCCTATTGATCGTCTTTCTCTGCCTATTTGGCGGGATTCTCTCAGGCTTTCCGGTAGCCTTTGCCATTGGTGGTGCCGCTGTCATCTCTTTTGGCATAATTGCTACTTTGGACAGCGGTGGGCTGTTGATCCACCAAGCAATTGACAAATCCTCTGCTGAGTTTGGCGCTCTGATGGGCCAAGGTATTAGAGCGGATACGGTAAGCGTCTTCCGATACCCCGATTTGCCGCGCATTGAGGTGCCTGTCTTCGTCAATGGCTGGGAAGTGGCGCTGGATCGGAATGTGTCTTTCATTGTCAACCGGATCAACGAGCGGGTCTTGGCGGGACAATCTATCGAGACACTTTTGGCGGTTTTGATGTTTGTTTTGATGGGCATCACTCTGGAACGGTCCAAAATTGCCAATGATCTTTTGACCACCATGGCGCGGGTCTTTGGCCCCCTGCCCGGTGGCCTCGCCGTCTCCGTAGTCGTCGTGGGCGCTTTTCTGGCTGCCTCAACCGGCATTGTTGGCGCGACGGTTGTCACCATGGGGCTGCTCAGCTTGCCAACCATGCTACGCAATGGCTATTCACCCGAGCTCTCCACCGGCGTGATCGCGGCCTCTGGTACCTTGGGGCAGATCATTCCGCCCTCTATTGTGATTGTGTTGTTGGGCACGCTTGCCGGTGATCTTTACTCGCGGGCCCAGGAGGTGCGGGCGCAATCTTTGGGTTGTACCGATGCCTTGACCTATCTGGGTGAGCCTGCGGTGGTCTCGGTCGGCACACTGTTCCAAGCGGCCCTTTTGCCTGGCATTTTGCTGGCCGGTCTCTATGCCGGTTATGCTTTTGTCTATGCGCTGATCAACCCGTCCAAGGCGCCCGCGGTGCAAATGGGTGGCGGATCTGGCGAATCCATAGGCCGGACTCACGCGCTACAATGGTTCTTAGCCGCCCCCATCGCCTTAATCGGAGGGGCCATCCTTCTGGGCCAGGCCAATATGATTGGCTCGCAGGACATTTCAGTCTCATCACGGTCTGAACTCTCAGAAGGCGCTTCGCTTCGAACCAATGTCGGGCCCGACTGCCAGGCGGCGATGATTGAGCTGCACGGGCAAGAGGCCTGGGATCTGGCTATTTCAGAACAGCAAGCGATCGCAGACGCGGGCGGTGCGGTGGAAAGCCGTGCCCTCACTGACCAGGAGATTGAAGATAATATTTCGCAGCGCGTCGCAGATGCTGCGCCCATCGGGCTCGGGATTGCAATTGGATTGATCCTGATGACGCTGGTTCTCACCACGGCACGGGGTGTGGCGCCACGGCAGGACTTCAGACCGCTGGCCATCGGCTTTGCTGGGGTGGCTTTGGGCCTGGTTATGGATATTGTTTTTGTCACTCCGCGCACATCGGCAGGCGTCACCTTGATCCTTATGGTGGTGCCTATGGCACTCACATTCTACGGGCTGCGCACTGCGGTGGCGCGTTTGGCGGAAAATGAGTTGATCCGAGTGGTCTTCCCTCCGCTTATTCTCATCGTCGCCGTGCTGGGCTCCATACTTGGGGGCATCACCAACCCAACGCCCGCCGCGGCGCTTGGTGCGGGCGGAGCGATCATGCTGGCGGCCTTCCGCAAGTTGAAAGATGAGAATAAATCTCCCAAGATCATCATCGGTTCGGCCTTCGCATTGGTGATCATGCTCTTGGTCGGGATGAACTTTGATCTGCGCGTGCGGCAAGATGCGGTGTCCTTGGAAAGCTGGGTTGCCTTCTTTGTCGCTCAGGCGGCCTATCTCTATGCGCTCTTCGGGCTGCTCTATGCCTGCTGGACGTTGTTCCGCTCGGGCGTCCTAAGCCCGGTGGTGCGCGAGACGGCAAAGGTAACCTCTATGGTCTTCACCATTTTGATCGGGTCACAATTGCTCAACCTTGTGGTGATTAGCTTTGGCGGCGAACATTATATCCAAGACTTCCTCAAGAGTTTTGACAGTGAATTCACTGTCTTCTTGATTGTGATGCTCGTTCTATTTGTCCTTGGCTTTGTGCTCGATTTTCTCGAGATCATATACATCGTGATCCCCATTGTGGGGCCGGTGATCTATGGCGGAACAATGGATCCCAAATGGGTGACCATCATGATTGCGGTGAACTTGCAAACCTCATTCTTGACCCCACCCTTTGGCTTTGCGCTGTTTTACCTCCGCGGCGTTGCACCAAAAGAAGTGACAACCGGGCATATCTACCGCGGTGTGATCCCCTTTGTTTTGATCCAAGTTCTAGGGCTGTTGCTCTTATACTGGTTCCCATGGGTCGTCACCATCATCCCCAACCTCTTGGCCGGGTAAACTCATGACCTCTCAACGAAAAAGGGCGCTCAATTCGGCGCCCTTTTTTACGGGATAAGCCTATGTCTCATGGCTATGGGTCATCTCAGGCATGGCGATATGAGCGACCTGCTCGGAGATCGATTTGATCTCACATAGATTTTTGTCGCGGTTGAAATCATCTGTGAGATCAAGTGACTGCCACTGGCCATTTCGGAAAATCTCAACACCTTTGAACCGCGCTTTATAGTCCATTTTTGGACTGCCAGGCACCCAATACCCAAGATAAACAAAGGGCAGGCCGGCGGCGCGAGCCATTTCGATGTGATCGAGGATCATATAGGTGCCGATGGAGTTTTGCGGCTGCGAGGTGTCAAAGAAGCTATATACCATGGAAAGGCCATCATCGAAAATATCTGTCAGGCACACCGCCTTCAACTCCCCATCCGAGTGCGCATATTCCATCACGCGGCTGGTCACAGGGGTTTCCTCAATCATGGCCGCAAATTCGAAAATATCCATATCGGCCATACCGCCCTCCGCATGGCGGGCATCGAGATAGCTGCGAAACAGATCATATTGTTGTTCGGTGGCCCAAGGGGCAATGCGCCGGCGACGCAATGCGGCGTTGCGCCTCAAGATCCGCTTTTGCGACCGGCTCGGTTGAAACTTGGCAACATCAATCCGCGCCGAAAGGCAGGCCGAGCAAGAGGCGCAGGCCGGACGGTATAGAACATTTTGCGACCGCCGGAACCCTTGTTTTGACAGGCCATTGTTCAAAATCCCCGCATCTCCCCCCTGCAAAGACGTGAATAGTTTACGCTCCATCCGGTCCTCTAGATAGGGACAGGGTTGGGGCGCTGTAACGTAAAATTGCGAAGCTATGGGAACGGTATGACGCATGATTTCCAGTTAGATTTTCCCTAAGCCTATCAATCCATGGGAGAACCGCCAAGAGGGATTCTTAGGTGGTCTCGGCAAACTGTGGCTCTTAAGGGGATCTGCGCCGTCAAAAAGGGGCCAGCCGAAGCCAGCCCCGAAGTGATTGCATGAGTGCCCGGTTTAGCTACAGCCCGATGTGCCGCCGCAGGTGTTGCACTTCATACAGGTGCCGTTGCGCACCAATGTATAATTGCCGCATTCACCGCAAGGATCGCCTTCATACCCCTGCATTTTTGCCTTGGTGCGATCATCCATAACCGCGGCAGTTGCCCCCTCGGAGCCGCGTGTGGTGATCGCCACAGCCGCATCCAAAGCCGACTCCATTGGCATTGCCTCAGCGGCGACGGCCCCCAGCATTTGACCGCCCTGATAGACCACAAATTCTTGCGGCACCCGGTTGCGGTGATACCCCGTGGACACCATTTGCTTGAGCACTTCGATCCCTTTGACCGCTTTGCTCTCTTCCACAGCGCGCAGGTTGGAGGCCCCTTCCTCTTCTCCGCGGCCAATGTCGTCAAAGGACGCGCCCTCGGGCTTAACATGGGCCAGATCTTCGCGGTCGAGATAGGAGACCGCCAATTCCCGGAAGATGTAATCCAAAATAGAGGTGGCATTCTTTATGCTGTCGTTGCCTTGCACCATGCCCGCTGGCTCAAATTTGGTGAAGGTGAAAGCGTCCACGAATTCGTCCAGCGGCACGCCATATTGCAGACCGACAGAGACCGCGATGGCAAAGTTATTCATCATCGCCCGGAATCCCGCGCCCTCCTTGTGCATATCGATGAAGATCTCGCCCAATTGGCCATCCTCATACTCACCGGTGCGCAGATAGACCTTATGCCCGCCAACGATCGCCTTTTGCGTATAGCCCCGGCGCCGTTGTGGCATTTTCTCTCGGTTCGAGCGGATCACCTCTTTGATCACCACTTTTTCGACAATTTTCTCTGCCAAAACCACGGCTTTTTCTTGGGCGGAACCGGTTGCAAGTATCTTTTCGGCCTCCTCATCATCTTCGACCAGCGAAGCGGCCAGAGGTTGCGACAGCTTGGAGCCATCGCGATACAAAGCATTGGCCTTGATTCCCAAAGACCAGCTCAATTCATAGGCCGCCTGACACTCCTCAATGGTTGCGTCATTGGGCATATTGATGGTTTTGGAAATTGCACCCGAGATAAAGGACTGTGCGGCGGCCATCATATAGATATGGCTGTTCACGCTCAGATACCGTTTGCCCTTCTTGCCACAAGGATTGGCGCAATCGAAGATGCTGTAATGCTCTTGTTTCAGATGCGGCGCACCTTCCAAAGTCATTGTGCCGCAAACATGGTCATTGGCCGCATCAATATCTGCCCGGCTAAAGCCTAAATGCGTGAGCAAATCGAAGCTTGGATCCATGAGCTTGGCTTCTGGAATGCCCAAAACACCGGTGCAGAAGTTTGCCCCTAAGGTCCATTGATTGAACACAAAGCGAATATCAAAAGCAGACGGCAGCGCCGTTTCAATCTTGTCAATTTCAGCCTGGCCAAAGCCATGTCCAATCAATGCCGTGTGATTGATTCCAGGTGCATTGCCCAGTGACCCATGCCCCACAGCATAGCTGACAATCTCTTCAATTTCATTGCTGCGGTAGCCTTGTTTGGCCAATGCCGCCGGCACCGATTGGTTGATGATCTTGAAATATCCGCCACCTGCGAGCTTTTTGAATTTCACCAAGGCGAAATCTGGCTCAATGCCCGTCGTGTCACAATCCATAACCAGACCGATGGTGCCGGTTGGAGCAATCACTGTGGATTGCGCATTGCGGTAGCCGTGCTTTTCCCCCAGAGCGATGGCTGTATCCCAACTCTGTTTTGAGAGGGCCACCAGGCGTTGATCAGGGCAATTCGCATGATCGAGCGGCACAGGCTTGATGGCAAGACCTTCATAGCCGTCGCTTTTTCCATAGGCCGCATTGCGGTGATTGCGCATCACACGCAGCATGCTGTCGGAATTTTTCTTGTAGCCCGGGAAAGGCCCCAATTCGCCCGCCATTTCGGCCGAGGTGGCATAGGCCACACCGGTCATCACAGCTGTGAGCGCGCCGCAGAGCGCCCGGCCCTCGTCACTGTCATAGCCCAACCCCATATTCATCAACAACCCGCCGATATTGGCATAGCCGAGACCCA
>JADHLF010000032.1 GCA_016780825.1 Planktomarina sp.
TCCTCGCGGTGGCACTATTCTCGATCCGCCCAGACTCTGATTTCTCCATCGGAAATTATTGGGGCTGGCCGACATCCTTTGAGATGATCGAAAACTACATGATGGTCTTCACCTCTTCCATGCCGCGCTACATCATGAATTCCTTTTTCATCACCATCCCAACGGTGATTGGAGCGGTCGCGCTCAGCTGTATGACCGGCTTTGCACTGGGCGTTTACAAATTCCGCGGCAATTTACTGATCTTCTTCATGTTTATTGCCGGCAATTTCGTGCCCTTTCAAATCCTCATGGTGCCCGTGCGCGACCTGACCCTTGATATGGGGTTGTATAATACCAAGACCGGGCTTGTCTTGTTTCACATCGCGTTTCAAACTGGATTTTGCACCCTCTTCATGCGCAATTTCATCAAGGCCTTGCCCTATGAGCTGATCGAAGCGGCCCGGGTTGAGGGGATCGCGGAGTGGCGGATATTTTGGTTTATCGTCCTGCCGCTCATGAAGCCCGCAATTGCGGCGCTGTCGGTGTTGATCTTTACCTTCATCTGGAATGATTATTTCTGGGCGATTGTGCTGACCCAGGGCGAAAATGCCCAGCCCGTCACCGCCGGGATCACCAGCTTTAACGCGCAGTTTCGCGCCATGTATCACCTGATGAGCGCCGGCTCGATTGTTGCTGCGCTGCCCCCTGTCTTGATGTTCTTCCTCATGCAAAAACATTTCATTGCCGGGCTGACGCTTGGCGCGGTCAAGTAACCCACAGCCTAGCCGCCAAGGAGCACGCTATGTCACAGTTTTGGCGCTTAGATGGGCCTCTTCAAACCTTGATTCTCGCGGCCGAGCAAGAGCGCCTGCCGCAGGTCATCTATTGGGGCCCGCCCCTGCCCGCTTCGGAAGATTGCGCCGCGCTGGCCGCCGCCCATGCGATGGACGTCACAGGCGGCATGCTTGATGCCAACCCAGAGCTGTCCATCTGCCCCGAAGCCAGCCAATCCTTTCCCGGTCAACCGGGTCTGATTTGCCGCGATGCGCAGGGACGCGTCCTGCATCCAAAGTTCCGCTATGTGCAAGAGCTGGCGCAGGAGCACAGCCTCTGCCTCACCTATGCAGATAAAGATTTGGACCTGACCTATGAGGCGCATTTTGAACTGACCGCCAGCTCGAACATGATCACCTGCTGGAGCCGCTTGGAGGCGTCTCAGCCGCTTATGCTGCATTGGTTGGCCGCGCCTGTGTTTCCCGCGCCGCAGTTGAGCGATGCCATGATGAGCTTTTCCGGGCGTTGGATCGGCGAATTTCAAACCCACTCCATCCCATGGCGGCCCGGCATTCATAAGCGCGAGAGCCGCAGCGGCCGCAGCGGGCATGAACATTTTCCCGGCCTCATCCTGCCCGAGATTGGGGCGCGCAACACCCTGGGCCGAGCCTATGGGTTTCACTATGGATGGTCAGGCGGACATCAAATGATTGCCGAGGAGCTGCCCGATGGACGCCGACAAATCCAATTTGGCCATGCCTGCGACAGCCACAACGGCCTGGCCCAAAGGTTCGAAACTGCTAAACTTTATGCCGTATTTTCCGACAGGGGGCTCAATGGCTGTGCGACAGCCTTTCAAAGGCACCTGCGCGACCATATCCTGACCTTCCCCAAAGCCTCCCTGCCGCGTCCGGTGCATTATAATTGCTGGGAAGCTATTTATTTTGACCATGATTTGGGCAGCCTTAAGGAGATCGCAACCCGCGCCAAAGATCTAGGTGCCGAGCGGTTTGTTCTCGATGACGGCTGGTTTGGCCGTCGCGATGATGACAGCTCATCCCTTGGTGATTGGCAGATTGATCCGCGTAAATATCCGAGCGGCTTGGATCCGCTGATCGATCACGTCACATCTCTGGGCCTGCAATTCGGTCTTTGGGTTGAGCCGGAAATGGTGAACCCCGACAGCAACCTCTATCGCGCCCATCCCGATTGGGCCTTGGGGCCAAAAGACCAACTGCTTGGGCGCCAACAAATGGTGCTCGACATGGCACGCGAAGAGGTGACAGACTATCTTTATGACTGCATCTCCGCCCTGCTAAAGACCTATGCCATTGGTTATTTGAAATGGGATCACAACCGGACCTTGCCGCTGTTCGATGTCACCCAAACCGAAGGCACCTACGCGCTTTTGGCCCGCTTGCGCGCCGCTTTTCCCCATGTGGAGATTGAAAGCTGCGCCTCTGGCGGCGGGCGCATTGATTTTGGCATATTAGAACACTGCCAGCGGGTCTGGCTGTCAGACAGCAATGACGCGCTCGAGCGCAGCCGCATTCAACATGGCGCAGCGCTGTTTTTACCCGCCCTCGTGACTGGTAGCCACGTTGGTCCGCGCCTGTGTCATACCTCGGGCCGCATGTTTGATATGCGGTACCGCGCTTGGGTCGCCGCACAAAGACATATGGGCTTTGAAATGGATCCGCGCGAGCTGGACGCACAGGAGGCGCAGGTCCTCACCGAGGTGACCCAATGGTACAAAGATAATCGCGACTGGCTGGCGACAGCGGATATCTTACGCTTGGATTCTGCCGATCCCTCGGTTCTCGCAGAGATGCAGCGCGCCGCCGATGGGTCGCGCTTTGTCGTGTTTTCCAATCAACTGGACAGCGCGCAACAAATTCTGCCCCGCCCGCTATGCTTGACCGAGCTTGACCCCGACGCCCACTATATGCTGCATCTGCGCAACCGCGATGAGGCGACGCGCTTATCACGCGGGGCGCCCCTGCTCAAATCGCAAGATCTGCAAGCCTCTGGCGCTTGGTTGATGGCCCATGGGGTGCAGTTACCCTATGCCATGCCTGGCTCAATATGGGTTGTTGAAGGCCGAAAACTCTGACTTTATTCTCGCAAGACACAAAGACCGCCGCAAGGAGACCCATCATGCCCAGCGCCCAGTATAGCGATCTTAAAGAGGCCTCGGTTTACATCACCGGCGGTGGCTCAGGCATCGGCGCGGCCATCACTGAGGGCTTTGTCGCCCAAGGCGCCAAAGTGGCCTTCATCGGAAGATCGGATGCCACAGCTTTCGCCAATGATCTGGCGGAAAAATACGGCAACCCTCCGCTCTTCATTCAAGGTGACATCACCGACACCGGCGCGCTCAAAGCCAGCATGGCACAGGCCAAAGACGCGCACGGTCCCATCACCTGCCTGATCAACAATGCCGCCAATGATGCAAGGCACAGCACACAAGACGTCACAGAAGAGTTTTGGGACTGGATGGTGCAAATCAATCTCAAGGCCTACTTCTTTGCCTGCCAAGCCGTACTGCCACAGATGCAAGCCGCCGGCTTTGGCTCGATCATCAATTTCAGCTCTATCAGCTATATGATGGGAAATGCGGGCTATCCGATCTACACCGCCTGCAATTCCGCCATCAACGGCATGACCCGCAGCCTCGCACGGGAATTTGGACCCGATAGAATTCGCGTTAATGCTTTGGCACCGGGCTGGGTTCTGACGCAAAAGCAAAAAGATCTCTGGGTCACAGAAGAAGGATTGGCGGCCCATGTGGCCAGGCAGTGCCTCAAAGAAACCTTAGAGCCAGAGGATATCGTCGGGGGATGCCTGTTTTTGGCCTCTCAATCCTCGAAAATGATGACCGGCCAAGCCTTGGTCATAGATGGCGGCGTGGTCACCACAGGATGACGATAACAGCCGATTGGATCGCCGTGGATTGGGGCACAAGCACACTGCGGGCTTGGGCGATGAGCCGTGATGGGCAGGATTTGGCCCGCGCCTCAAGCGCAGAAGGCATGGGGCAATTGAGAATGGCGGAGTTTGAGCCGGCACTGTTGCGGCTGATCGCGCCTTGGCTTGCAGAGGGCAAACCGACTCCGGTCATCGCCTGCGGCATGGTCGGCGCCAAACAGGGCTGGATCGAAGCCCCCTATGCAGCCACCCCCTGCCAGCCGCAATCACGCTTCACCGCAGCCCCAACCCGGGATCCAAGGCTGAACGTGCAGATCATCGCCGGCGTCAGCCAATCCGAACCGGCCGATGTCATGCGCGGCGAAGAGACACAAATTGCCGGGTTTCAGCGCCTAAATCCCAAATGGGATGGGGTGATTTGCCTGCCGGGCACCCATACCAAATGGGTGCAAATGAGTGCGGGCGAGATTGTGAGCTTTCAAACCTTTATGACTGGCGAAATTTTCGCCCTTCTCTCGACATCCTCGGTTCTGCGCCACTCTGTGGGCGGCGAGACTTGGGAGGATGACGCCTTCCTAACCGCTGTGGACGAGGCCATGTCCCGTCCAGAGGCCTTCGCCGCGCGGCTCTTTGGGATCCGGGCACAGGGTCTTCTCCATCATCTGCCCCCCGCCTCCGCCCGCGCGCGCCTATCTGGCCTCTTGGTTGGTGCAGAATTGGCCGCCGCGAAACCCTATTGGATCGGACAGGCGATTGCCATGATCGGCGCACAACAGCTCTGCGATGGCTATGCCGCCGCCCTAGCAGCGCAGCACGTCCCGGTAACCCGCACCGATGCCAGCCAAATGACCCTCGCCGGGCTCAAAGCAGCCTATGCCACTTGGAAGGAAATGCCATGACCCGTCCCATTATCGCCATTCTGCGCGGGGTTCAGCCAGAGGAGGTCTTGGCGATCGCTGATGCTATTTTAAACGCGGGTATTGAAAAAATCGAAGTGCCGCTGAATTCTCCCGCCCCCCTGGACAGTATCGAGGCGCTGGCGAAGACCTTTGGCGCTCAGGCCTTGATTGGCGCCGGAACGGTGCTGACACCGCAGGAGGTTGCGCAGGTGGACCAGGCCGGGGGCCGTTTGGTGGTGTCACCAAATTGCGATGTTGAGGTCATAGGCGCCGCAACCGCCGCCGGTCTGCAAAGTTGGCCCGGGATCTTTACCCCAAGTGAGGCATTAACCGCTCTCAAAGCTGGGGCGACGGGCTTGAAGCTATTTCCCGGCGATATGGCCCAACCGCGCGGTCTGAAAGCGATGCGGGCGATTTTGCCGGCAGGCACGCAGGTCTATGCGGTGGGCGGTGCTGAGCCAAATAATTTCGCCGATTGGATTGCCGCCAGTGCAGATGGCTTCGGCCTTGGCTCGGCCCTATACAAACCCGGTGACACGCCACAGAGCGTGGCACAAAAGGCGCGCGCCATTGTGGCCGCATTCGATGCCGCATGGTAAGCGTTTTTGACACCCGCCCCTGTAGCCTCGGCGAGGGTCCACTCTGGCATCCCTTGCGCGGCGAGCTGTTCTGGTTTGACATCAACGCCCATCGATTGCTCAGCAAAACCGCCCTCTGGCAGTTTGATGAATATGTTTCTGCGGCCGGATGGATCAGCCAGGACGAATTGCTCATCGCCTCTGAAAGTCAGCTGTTTCGCTTTCACCTGAGCGACCATAGTCAAAGTAAAATTTGCGATCTCGAAGCGGACAATCCAATCACACGTTCAAATGATGGGCGCTGTGATCCGCAAGGTGGGTTTTGGATTGGCACGATGGGCAAGAAAGCTGAGGCGAGGGCGGGCGCAATTTACCGATATTATCGCGGTGATCTGGTGCGGCTATTCCCTGAGATCACCATTCCCAATGCCATATGTTTTGCACCAGACGGGCAGACAGCCTATTTCACCGACACCCCGCTCCGGCAAATTTTTGCGGTCGATCTGGATGCAGCGGGCTGGCCATGCAGCGCACCGCGCGTGGCCGTGGATTTGACCGCGACCGCAGAGAACCCCGACGGTGCTGTGGTGGATGCGCAGGGCAATATCTGGAACGCGCAATGGGGCGCCGCGCGCCTGGCCTGTTATAGCCCGCAAGGCACTTTGTTAGAGACCTTGAAAATTGGCGCCAGACAGGCCACATGCCCCGCCTTTGCCGGGGCCAGCAGCCGAATTTTTTGCACCAGCGCAACCGAAGGCATCGCAGCAGCAGCCCTGACCGCAAGTGACGGCCAAACCTTTACGGCCGAGGTCTCCGCCATTGGGCAGCTTGAACATCAAGTCATTTTATGAGGTCCCAATGAAACGCAGCCTCGGAGTTTGTTACTATCCGGAACATTGGCCAGAAGAAATTTGGGCCCTTGATGCGCAGCAGATGGATGAAACCGGTCTCACTTGGGTGCGGATTGGCGAATTTGCTTGGTCGCGCCTTGAGCCGCAGCCTGGGCAATTTGACTGGGGCTGGCTGGACAGAGCAATTGCGACATTGGGCAATGCGGGGCTCAAGATTATTTTGGGCACACCGACCGCCACCCCGCCACGCTGGATGCTCGACAAATATCCAGACATGCTGGCCCGCAACAGCGCAGGCGAGGTCCGTAAATTTGGCTCGCGGCGCCACTATTGTTTTAGCCACGCAGCCTATCGAGACGAAGCGCGACGTATCACCCGCCTCATGGCCGAACGCTATGGCACGCACCCCAGCATTGCCGCATGGCAGACCGACAATGAGTATGATTGCCACGATACAGCCATTAGCTATTCTTCTCATGCCAAACACGCCTTTCAAGACTGGTGCGCCCAGCGCTATCAATCCCCACAAGCGCTCAATGCGGCTTGGGGGAATGTGTTTTGGTCGATGGAGTATGACAGTTTCGACCAGTTGGATCTGCCCAATCAAACCGTGACCGAACCAAATCCCAGCCATGTCTTGGCCTTTCGCAGGTTCTCATCTGATCAAGTGGTGCTTTTCAACCGCGTGCAATGTGACGAAATTCGTAAATATTCTGATCGTCCCATCATTCATAATTTCATGGGCCGCATCACCGCCTTTGATCATTATAACCTGGGCGCAGATTTGGATATATCCTCTTGGGACAGCTACCCTATGGGATTTTTACTGGACCGCGTTGGAGCCGATGAAACCGCGCAGGCGCATTATCTGCGCCAAGGCGATCCAGACTTTCAAGCCTTCCACCATGATCTCTACCGCGCCACCTCCGCGGGGCGCTGGTGGGTGATGGAGCAACAGCCCGGCCCGGTCAATTGGGCGCCATGGAACCCCGCCCCGCTGCCTGGAATGCCGCGCCTTTGGGCTTGGGAGGCCTTTGCCCATGGTGCGGAAACCGTATGCTATTTCCGCTGGCGGCAAGCGCCATTCGCCCAGGAACAAATGCATGCAGGCCTGTTGCGTCCCGACCGCAGCCCCGCCCCAGCACTGGCCGAGGCCGCTCAGGTCGCCGCAGAGCTTGCCGAAGCGCCAGATGTTGGCACGGCAAGAGCGCCGGTGGCACTGGTGTTTGACTATGACAGCGCCTACGCATGGGAAAGCCAGCCGCAAGGCGCAGATTTTGATTATTTCCAGCTTGTGTTTGACTGCTACCGGGCGTTGCGCCGCGCCGGGCTCTCGGTGGATATCCTGCCCAAAACTGTGGATCCCAGCGCCTATAAAATCACCTTCGCCCCGGGGCTGTTGACCGTGCCAGAAAGCCTGCAAGGCGGTTTGGTTGTCGCGGGACCGCGCGCAGGATCCAAAACCGAAGAGCTGACCATCCCTGAAGGTCTTGGGCCCGATATTAAAGGCCTGTCCACAAAGGTCACCTTTGTTGAAAGCCTACCGCCTTTTGCACCGATGGCCCTCGAAGGCGGCGGGGCATTTATGAAATGGCGCGAAGCTCTTGAGACAAGGGACTCCGTGATCTTGCACCTTGAGGAGGGTGCTCCTGCGGCTGTGCGCAAGGGGCAGATGATCTATATCGCAGGATGGCCCGATGCCACCGGTTGGCGGCGGCTTTTGGACATGTTGGCAGAGCAAGCCGGACTCGATCTGATGGATTTACCGCCAGATCTGCGTCTGCGCGAAACAGACAGCCATAGATTTTGGTTCAATTACGGCCCCCGCGCCGTCACCTACCAAAATATTACTCTGCCCGCCGCAGGTGTGCATTGGGAGGTGAAGTAATGCGGCTCGCACCCTTTGGGCAAACGGCAGATGGGCGTGATGTGCAAAAAATCACTCTGCGCTCTGAACAGCTCACCGTCACGATCCTGACCCTGGGCGCTGTCATCAATGATGTTCGGCTGACCGGCGTGGCCTGGCCCCTCACCCTCGGCAGTCCTGATGTGGCGGGCTATGAGGGAAAATTAAACAGCTTTGGCTCCTTCATGGGACCGGTCATCAATCGCATCAAAGGCTGCACCGCCGCGATTGACGGAAAGTCCTATCGGTTCGAAAAGCATCATTCCGGCGATTTGACCCAGCATTCCGGCAGCACCGGCATGCATCGGCAGATTTGGAGCATCACCGAACATGGGCCCGACTATGTCGTGCTGACCTTAAATTTACCCGATGGATTGGGCGGCTTTCCCGGCAACCGCGACATCATGCTGCGCTATGAGATTGAGCAGGCCTGCCTAACCATGACCGCCACGGCCACCAGCGATGCAGCCACCCCCTTCAACCCTGCCAATCATTCCTATTGGTCCTTGGACTCCCAGCCCGGCTATGGTGGGCAACAGCTTCAAATTGCCGCCGATCACTACAGCGAACCGGATGCTCAGTTGATGCCCACAGGGCGGATATTACCCGTGGACGACAGCCCCTATGATTTTCGCACCGGCCGCAACTTGGCAGGCGATGACAGCGAATTTTATGATCTCAACCTCTGTCTTGGCGCAACAAAAGCCCCGCTGCGCCCGATTGCGCGATTGACCGGGCTGGACGGGGTATGCATGGAGATGGCCACAACCGAATGCGGGCTGCAACTCTATGACGGAGGTACAATTGACGGGCGCGATTATCCAACCCATCACGGCGCGCCCTATGGGCCCTATGCCGCACCCGCGCTTGAGGCACAAAGCTGGCCGGGCTCATTGGCGCACAGTCATTTCCCCGATATTATTTTGCGCCCGGGTGCACCCTATCGGCAAATCACAAGCTGGACCTTCTCAGCCAAGCAGATAGGCTAGGCTTGACGTTAAAAAGGCCTGATTCATGAATGACATTCTCATCCACCCCCTAACCCAAGACGCTTTTGCGCCCTATGGTGATATTCTCACGCTGAAATCCGCGCCCGACAAGCTCATCAATCAAGGGCTTTGTGGGCGGCACCATGATTTGGCTTTGATGGATTTTGGTCCGGACGGCCGGGCGGGAATCAGCCTATTTGACGCCACACCGCGCAGCCTGCCCTATGTTTTAGAGCTGGTGGAGCGGCATCCAGAGGGCTCGCAAGCCTTTATCCCCATGACCCAAAATCCTTTTTTGGTGATTGTGGCTCCTGATGTCAACGGCGTTCCCGGCCGCCCCTTGGCCTTTCGCACAGAGGCTGGACAGGGTATAAATTTTCACCGCAATATCTGGCATGGTGTATTAACCCCCCTATTCGCCCCCGGTCTATTTGCGGTCGTTGATCGGATAGGCAATAGCGCAAATTTAGAAGAATACTGGTATGAAATACCCTTCACCGTCTCAGGAGATGTGACATGAAAGACGTTCAAGAGCTCAAAGACCTAAACGCAAAGCAAATATGGCACCCGATGGGTCATCCGGGCGATTTACAGGCCAATGCTCCCACCATCATTGATCGTGCCGAAGGCATTCGCATCACTGATATTGACGGCCATGAAGCCATTGACGCCGTCGGCGGCCTCTGGTGCGCCAATCTCGGCTATTCCAACGAGGTGGTGAAACAGGCCATCTCAGACCAACTGTCCCGGCTCCCCTATTATTCCGCCTTCGCCGGCACCAGCAATGCCCCTGCGATTGAGGCGGCGGAAACGGTGGTGAATTTCTTCAAACCCGATGGCATGGCACGGGCATTCTTCACCTCTGGCGGCTCTGATTCGGTGGAAACCGCCCTGCGGTTGTCGCGCCAGTATCATCGCTTGCGCGGTCAGCCTCAGCGGATCAAATTTCTCAGCCTTAAGAAAGGCTATCACGGCACGCATTTTGGCGGCGCCTCGGTAAATGGCAACGCGCGGTTCCGCACGGCCTATGAGCCCTTGCTGCCAGGCTGTTATCACCTGCCCTCGCCCTATAGCTATCGCAACCCGTTCAATGAAAGCGATCCGGCAAAATTGGCGCAATTGGTGGCTCAAACCATGGAAGATGAGATCTTGTTTCAAGATCCTTCCACCATCGCCGCTTTCATCCTTGAGCCGATCCAAGGCGCAGGCGGGGTGATCGTCTATCATGAAAGCTTCATGAAGCTGGCCCGCGATATTTGCGACAAATATGGCATCTTGATGATTTCCGATGAGGTGATCACGGGCTTCGGTCGTACGGGCGATTGGTCAGGCGCGCGTCATTGGGGCGTGCAACCTGATATGATGACCACGGCCAAGGGCATCACCTCCGCCTATTTCCCGGTTGGAGCCACGTTGCTGAATGCCAAAGTCGCCGAGACCTTTGAAAGCGATCAATCCGGAGAGGGTGGAATTTTCCACGGCTATACCTACTCGGCCCATCCCGTGGGCATGGCGGCGGTCAATGCCTGTTTGAGCGAGACCCTGCGTTTGGATCTCAAGAGCAACGCCGCAGCCCGCGGCACCCAGCTTTATAACGGATTAAAGACGCTGCAAGAGGAGTTTGATGTTATCGGCGATGTGCGCGGCGGACATGGGTTGATGGCCGCGATTGAGCTGGTCTCTGATCGGGGTACAAAAACGCCGATGGACATGCCCAGCCTTAAACGCGCCCATAAAGCCTGCTACCAATCGGGCACGATGGTGCGCATGGGCGGCAACAATCTATTGATGTCTCCCCCCCTGACACTGACAGAGGCAGATGTGTCAAAAATCTTGGATGATCTTCGCGTGGGACTCAAAGCCATTTAAAAGAACGAGGCCAGCGAGACGGCTTAAAACGCCGTCTCGCATTGGGCCAAATTTCGCCATCATTGCAAACGCCAGCCATGCCTCAACGGCAGTGTTGCGCGAGGACATTAAAGCGATTGGGCCTCATAGAGGTCGCAACTGCGATTAATCCGCGCCCCAGCCGCCGCCGCCCGGGGTTGCCAAACCGAAAATGGATCCTGCGGGCAGGTCAATCTCGTCGTTTCCTTGCAAGGCGATCTTCCGACCATCCGGCAATTCCGCCCAATTCTCACCCGTCGCGCCAGCGCCGCCGCCGGCAGCTCCAAAGGGTGGGATGGTGCGGTGAGAGCATAGGGTTGTCACGGTCACATCCTTTAAAAATTCCAAGCGCCGCAGCGCCCCATGCCCGCCGCGATAGGCGCCAGCGCCCCCTGATCCCCGCCGTATGGCAAAGCTGCGCAAGCGCACAGGAAAGCGGCTTTCCAAAATCTCAGGATCTGTCATTTTCGTGTTTGTCATATGGGTTTGCACCGCGTCACAGCCATCAAATCCCGGCCCAGCGCCCGTGCCACCGGCGATGGTTTCATAGTTCTGAAACTCTGCATTGCCCCAGACAAAGTTATTCATCGTGCCCTGGCTGCCGGCCATAATACCCAGCGCTCCGATGAGGGCGTTGCAGGCCGCTTGGCTGACCTCTGTATTGCCTGCGATCACCGCAGCCGGATAGGCAGGGTTGAGCATCGAGTTTTCTGGCACGATAATATCCAGTGGCTTAAGACAGCCCTCGTTAAGCGGAATATTTTTACCCACCATCATGCGGAAAACATAGAGCACCACCGCGCGTGAGACGGCAAAAGGCGCGTTATAGTTGCCCGGATGCTGCACGCTGGTGCCCGTGAAGTCCACGCAGGCCCGGCCAGAGGCATGATCAATCTTCAGGGTGACTTTGATCTGTTGGCCGGTGTCCATAGGATAGACAAAGCTTCCGTCCTTAAGACCTGCGATCACTGCGCGCACACTCTGCTCGGCATTGTCTTGCACATGCCCCATATAGGCTGCGACCGCCGCCGCCCCATAGCTGTCAACCATGCGCAAGATTTCGCGCCGCCCCGTTTCATTGGCGGCGATTTGCGCCTTAAGATCGGCCATATTTTGCGAAATATTGCGACAGGGATATCGACCCGATGACAAGACCTCGATGGCCGCGCGCTCACATAGGGTTCCGGAGCGGACCAATTGCACATTGTCAATCAAAACCCCCTCTTCCTCGATGTGCTGGCTGTCTGGCGGCGCGGATCCTGGCGTGCGACCACCAATATCCGCATGATGCCCCCGCGAGCCGAGCCAATAGGCCGGTTTGCCCGCGACAAAAACCGGCGTGACAACGGTGACATCTGGCAAATGCGTGCCGCCGTTATAGGGCGAGTTCAGCATGAAGGCATCGCCCTCTTCAATCGACGGGTTCTGCTGCATTACGGTTTTGATGCTGTCCGACATTGAGCCCAAATGCACCGGCACATGCGGCGCATTGGCCACCAAATCCCCTTGACCGTCAAAGATCGCGCAGGAAAAATCAAAGCGCTCTTTGATATTCACCGACCAGCTCGTGTTGGCCAATGTGGCGCCCATTTGATCTGCGATAGACATAAAGCGGTTTGACATCACCTCCAAAAGGATGGGATCGGCCTTGGTGCTGGCCAGATCGCGGGGCGTGCGGGCCACATGCTCCAAGATCAAATTCCCAAGCGCATCTTGCCGCGCTTGCCAGCCCGGCTCCACCACATTGGTCCCGGTCGGTTCAATAATTATGGCCGGCCCCGAGATCACCTGATCCTGACGCAAACGACCGCGGTCATAGACTTGGGTCTCGTGCCAAGTTTTGCGATACAGCCGGCTTTCACCAATAGGCGCACCCGCGCCAAAGCTCTGGGCTGGGGTCGCCGCGTGGGTCATCTCGCCAATCGCCTCAACGCTGAGCATCTCATATTGCAACTTGCGATCGGGCGAGGCGAAGCCAAAGCGCGCCATATGCGCGGCCTCAAAATCCTGGGCCATCTGTTGGTGCGTGCCATAGGCGACGCCCAAAGATTGGTGAGAACCCTCATAGCGCAGATGCGCCGTGATTTCGAGCCGCGGATCGGTGATACCTTGGCTCAGCAATTCGTCGCGTGCCGCCGCTTTTAATGATGCCAACCGAGCCGCCACCTGATCCTCATCCGATAAATCGCAGTCCAACTGCCCCTCCCGCAGGCACCGCACATCGGCCAGCCCCATGCCATACGCTGAGAGAACGCCCGCAAACGGATGGACCATCACCCGAGACATACCCAGCGCTTCAGCGACCAGACAGGCATGCTGCCCTCCAGCCCCACCAAAGCTCTGAAGCGTATAGGACGTGATATCATGGCCACGCTCTACGCTGATTTTCTTGATCGCATTGGCCATATTCTGCACGGCGATGTCCAAAAAGCCCTGCGCCATATCTTCCGCAGTGCCCTCCAAACCATGCTGTGCCGCCAAGGCCTCGATCCGCCCGACGGCCGCCTCGGCCTCCAAAGGCAATGTGCCGCAGGCGCCAAAAACAGCCGGAAAATAATCCGCCGACAGAGCGCCCAAGATCACATTGCAATCGGTCACGGTCAAAGGCCCGCCCCGGCGGTAGCTGGCCGGGCCAGGATCGGCGCCGGCGCTTTCCGGTCCCACTTGGAACCGACCGTCGCGGTAACTGCAAATCGAGCCGCCACCGGCCGCCACAGTATGGATATCCATCATCGGTGCCCGCATCCGCACGCCGGCCACTTCGGTCTCAAAACTACGCTCAAATTTGCCTGCAAAATGACTGACATCGGTGGAGGTGCCGCCCATGTCAAAGCCAATCAGCTGATCAAATCCTGCTTTTTGGCCGGTTTGCACCATACCGACAATCCCCCCTGCGGGACCAGATAGGATGGCATCTTTGCCTTGGAATTTGCGCGCATCCGTGAGCCCACCGTTTGACTGCATAAACATCAATGCCTTGCAATTTCCCCCGACATTCAAAGCCCCCGCCACCTGATCGACATAGCGCCGTAAGATCGGAGAGAGATAGGCGTCGACCACGGTGGTATCACCACGCCCAACCAGTTTGGCCAGGCCAGAGACCTCATGGGAGGTTGAGACTTGCGAAAAGCCGAGCTCGGTGGCCATCTGTGCCAATTGCTGCTCATGCACCGGATTCAGATAGGCATGCAGCAGCGCAATTGCGATGGACTCGATCCCCGCTGCACGGGCCGCCTCCATTTCGGCGCGCGCGCAGGACAGATCCAAGGGTGTTAAAACTGCACCTGTCGCATCAAGGCGCTCAGACACTTCCACAACGGCCTCATAGAGCAATTCTGGGCGCGAAATTTGCATCGCAAACAGATCGGGTCGGGTCTGATACCCGATTTCAAGCAAATCCCCAAACCCCTCGGTGATCATCAAAAGCACTCTTGCGCCTTTACGTTCCAACAAGGCATTGGTGGCCACAGTTGTGCCCATCTTCACCGCGGCAATATCAGCCTCCTCCAGCTCGGTATCCGCGAGGATGTGGCGTATTCCAGCGACAGCTGCATCCTTATATTGCTCTGGATTTTCTGACAAAAGCTTGTGACTGTGGAGCGCGCCAGCGGGATCTTGCGCCACGATATCCGTAAACGTGCCTCCGCGATCGACCCAAAATTCCCATGCCATTGTCTGCTCCTTCTGTCTGTCTTGCACAAAGGCTGCAAACGCCCCTCGGGTCAAGAGGAGGATCCCTGAAATGCAGCCGCTTCGATTTCACATAAATTGTTCACACTTGAATCCAGAGAGTAAGCTATCATTAATTTTTACCTGTGAGAAAGCTCCCAAGTGCATTTTGGAGACCTGTTGTGGGAAGCTTTCAGTTTAATGGGGCAATTTCAGGATCTATCCTGAACACTCCTCTTGGGGATGCGCAATTTTACCAACAAAATGGGCAGGTTACCCTGGCCAGCGATGGTGGGCAGGGCGTTGTGACGCTCACAACCGCCACCAATCAAACCGCCACCCTTGCCCACAGCGTGCCAATAGGTGCCAATGCTCCATCCCAAAATGTGACCCTTGGCGGGCGCGTGATCACAGTGTCAGATCGGGATTTAGCCGCGGTCCTGAACAGCAGATCCGACAGTTCTTTAACATTGCATTCGGGCAATTCAGGTCGATATTCAGATCGCATTGAGGCGGTGCATGTGCAGACTGGCAACGCTAACCTTATGGTGCTCGCAGACAGCAGCGGCAATGGGCTGGCCACCTTTCAAATCGCCAGCGATGGGACGATGGTTGAGCAAAACCAATTGGCCGCCCAGCAGGCCGCATTCACCGACCAAATTTCCGCCCTGAGCGTCATGACCGTTGGGGGCAAGAGCTTCGTTCTGGCCGCCTCTGCCAGCAATCGTAGCATCACCGCCTATGCTGTCTCCGCCAACGGCACCTTATCGCCCACCTCCACTTTGGGCGCACAGCAATTTTTGCCCATTGCCACACCACAGGATATGGCCACGGTCTCATTCCAAGGGCAAAACTACGTTGTTCTGGCCAGTGCGGGCACGGGATCTTTAACCGTCCTGACGCTCGATTCTACGGGTGTCCTGTCGCCGGTAGATCAGGTGACAGACAGTCTCAATACGCGGTTCCAAGGGGCTCTGGTTCTGGAGACCTTCACCCATCAAGGAAATGCCTATGTCATCGCGGCGGGGCAAGACAACGGCTTGCCTTTGTTTCGGTTTTTGCCAGATGTTCAGCTTGTCCACCTTGACACCATCGCCGATCAACTCAACACGCCGATCAACAGCATTACAGATATCTATGTCGACATTATCGGCGGTGATGTTCAATTGTTCACAGTCTCAGGCTCGGAGGCGGGCATAGGTCACTTTACCCTCAGCCTGAGCACAACTTCCAGCGCACAGGCCGATGTTTTATTTGCGCAGGATACAGGGCAAGCCCTCAATGGCGGCGCAGGAGATGACCTGCTGCGCGATGGGGCGGGCGTGGATCAACTCACAGGCGGAACTGGCGCAGACACATTCATGTTGATTGGGGATGGTGGCACCGATCACATTACCGATTTTGAGCTTGGGCAGGATCGCTTGGACCTGTCCCATTGGGCCGGCTTCACCCATGTCCAACAATTGACCGTGACCAGCACAACGACCGGCGCAATTTTAAGTTTCAACAACGAACAGCTTGTGGTGGACAGCGCCAATGGCCTTAGCCTGTCTGCCACAGATTTCACCAACGCCAATGTCATCGCCCTGCCGCAAACGGACCTCAGCGCCACCCTCGCGGCCGAAACAAATTTTACCGTTTCGCACCAAGCCCTCATCACCAGCCTGACAGGTCAGCAAAATTGGATGGTGCAAACCCACACAGCGGCGGCGGTAGATGCCGCACAGCAAAGGGCAGGCCAAACGGCAGCCGCAGCCAGCAGTGACAGCTTTGTTTTTGTCCCCCAAGGCACGCCGCTTGTCACAGAGCTTGAGGCCACGTTAGATACGCTCGCGTTGCAGAACATCCAGGCCCAGCTCGATGATGCCCCTGGCCAATCGCCCACAACTGGCCTCTCTCAAACCACCCTAATCAGCGCCGCCGCAGATTTTCGTAGCGCACATTATAACGCCTCTGACACCGATGAGTTTGTGTTTTTTCAGAGCTAAAAATCGCTTGCGAGGATCCTAAATCGCCGCACGGATTGCGCGTATGTTCTCGCCATATACTGCGGGACTTGACACTGAGCCGCCTTTAAAAACAGCCGATCCTGCCACCAAGACATCAGCGCCCGCACGAATCAAACCCGGCGCGGTCAACGGGGTCACACCGCCGTCAATCTCAATATGGATGGGTCGGTCACCAATCATCGCCCGCAATTGCGCCACCTTCGCTTCCAATGGGATAAACGACTGCCCCCCGAAGCCAGGATTCACAGTCATCACACAGACCAAATCCGTAAGATCAAGCAGATGCTCAACCGCATTGACCGGCGTGCCAGGATTGAGCGCCACGCCAGCCTTTGCACCATTGGCTCGGATCGCTTGCAAGCTGCGGTGAATATGCGCGCCTGCTTCAACATGAGCGGTAATGACATCCGCACCGGCCTCGGCAAATGCTTCGATATAAGGATCAACGGGAGCAATCATCAAATGCACATCCATCACCGTTTTGATATGCGGCCGGATCGCCGCACAGGTTGCGGGGCCAAATGTGATATTGGGCACAAAATGCCCATCCATTACGTCAACATGAATCCAATCGGCGCCTTCTGCCTCAACACAGCGGATTTCTTCTCCAAAGTTGGCAAAATCCGCGGAGAGGATCGAGGGTGCAATTTTTACAGATCGGTCGAAAGACATGGGCTCACCTTTATATCGTTTCGCAGCAATTATCGTGGCAAGAGGCGATTGTCACGCGCTAGAATGCTTGAATTGCACCGCAATCCCATGCACACAAGCGTTATGGAACACATTACGACGACAGTGACGCAGTTGCCTCTGACACTTGAGCCGCGCAATCCGGGATTGCCGCTTGATTTGGATTGGGCCCTTTCCGTTCAGGCCAATACCTCCGCCATTGAAAGGCGCTGCGCCAGCCTGCCGGGACGGCGCTCTGTCAAAAAAGAGTATCAAGCCGCTTGGCTCGCGCGGGCAATCAGCTGCATTGATCTTACCACCCTATCGGGCGATGATACTGTGGGCCGGGTCAAACGCCTCTGCGCCAAAGCCCGCCAGCCAGTACGGCAAGATATTTTGCAACAGATCGGCCTACCGCATCTGACCACCGGAGCGGTCTGCGTTTACCATGATATGATTGAGACCGCAGTGACCGCATTGCAGGGCAGCGGCATTCCCGTGGCCGCCGTCAGTACCGGCTTTCCCGCGGGCCTATCGCCGTTGCATCTTCGAATTGAGGAGATCCGCGAGAGTGTCAAAGCTGGGGCCTCTGAAATTGACATCGTCATCTCTCGCCGCCATGTTTTGACGCAAAATTGGCAAGCACTCTATGATGAAATGGCCGCCTTTAGATCTGCCTGCGGTGACGCGCATGTGAAGGCAATTCTTGCCACAGGTGAGCTTGGCAGCCTGCGCAATGTTGGACGCGCCAGTTTAATCTGCATGATGGCCGGTGCTGATTTCATCAAAACCTCGACCGGCAAGGAAAGCGTAAACGCGACCCTGCCGGTGACTTTGGTCATGCTGCGCGCCATCCGTGCCTATTATAATCGCACAGGTTTTCGGGTCGGCTATAAACCCGCGGGTGGGATCTCAAAGGCAAAAGACGCCATCACCTATCTGGCTTTGATCAAAGAGGAACTGGGCGACCGCTGGTTGCGCCCGGATCTGTTTCGTTTTGGCGCCTCCTCTCTGCTGGGTGATATTGAACGGCAGCTCGAGCATCACCTCACTGGCGGATACTCTGCCAATCACCGTCACCCGATTGGATAATCTGATGAGTATTGAAACAATTTTTGACACAATGGACTATGGCACAGCCCCTGAGGATCGCAGCGTTGCGCTTCAGTGGATTGCCGATCGTGGCGGGCTTTTTGGCGCCTATGTCAATGGTGCCTTCGCCCCCGCGCGGGACGATTTGACCATCTGCAATCCTGCGACAGGCGAGAAGCTGGCGGGCGTGACCCTGTGCTCAAAAGATGAGGTGGCCGAGGCGGTGCGATGCGCGCGAGCTGCCCAGGCTGACTGGCAAGCCGCAGGAGGGCCGGCACGCGCCCGCGTGCTCTATGCGCTCGCACGTTTGATGCAAAAATACGCAAGATTGCTCGCCGTTATGGAATCTTTGGACAATGGCAAGCCCATCCGTGAAAGCCGGGATATTGATATCCCACTTGCCATTCGACATTTTTATCATCACGCCGGCCATGCACAATTGATGCCCACGGCCCTAGCGGATCGCGTGGCTTTGGGGGTCTGCGGACAAATTATCCCGTGGAATTTCCCCCTGCTCATGCTTGCGTGGAAAATCGCTCCCGCCTTGGCGATGGGCAATACAGTTGTTCTCAAGCCCGCCGAATATACGCCTATGACAGCCATGATCTTTGCCGATCTTTGCACCCAGGCCGGTGTGCCGCCGGGTGTGGTGAATATCGTCACTGGGGACGGCAGCACAGGCGCCGCATTGGTCGATGCGAATGTGGACAAAATCGCCTTCACCGGCTCAACCTCAGTCGGGCGGCAAATTCAAGAGGCAACGGCCGGCAGCGGCAAATCCCTCACCCTCGAATTGGGCGGCAAATCCCCCTATATCGTCTTTGATGACGCCGATATCGACAGCGCCATCGAAGGGCTGGTGGATGCGATATGGTTCAACCAAGGCCAGGTTTGCTGTGCGGGATCGCGCCTGCTTATTCATGAAGCCATTGCTGATGATTTTCACGCCCGTTTGAAGGTGCGGATGGATAAATTACGGATCGGCGACCCACTGGACAAATCTATAGATGTCGGTGCGATTGTTGATCCTATTCAACTGCACCAGATCAGGGCGCTGGTGCAGGCCAATACCGCTGGGCAAACCTATCACGCCCAAACGCCGGTCCCCGAGGGCTGTTTTTACCCGCCCACTTTGATCACAGGCTTGCACCCGGCCGATACCCTGATGCAGGAAGAGATCTTTGGTCCGGTTTTGGTTTCAACCACCTTCCGCACCCCAGCGGAGGCCGTGGAGATTGCCAATAACAGCAAATACGGTTTGGCCGCGACGCTCTGGACCGAAAACATCAATCTTGCGCTGGAAATCGCCCCTAAGCTCGTGGGCGGTGTGGTCTGGGTCAACGCGACCAACCTGTTTGACGCTGCCGCCGGGTTCGGCGGCACGCGCGAAAGTGGATTTGGCCGCGAAGGCGGCTGGGAAGGGTTGCGCGCCTATAGCAAGCCCGCCAAAGCTTTGCCCGAACCGACCCGCATCGCGCCTTTCACCGGGCAAGGTGCCTCTGCCGATGAGATTGACCGAACCGCAAAACTTTTTATCGGTGGCAAACAGGCCCGGCCAGATGGGGGTTACAGCCAAGCGATCTTCGGCCCCAATGGGCAATTGCTCGGCCATGCGCCCATCGCCAATCGCAAGGACATTCGCAACGCCGTACAAGCGCAATTGGCCTGCGGCTGGGGCAAAACAACCGGGCACTTGCGGGCACAAATTCTCTATTACATCGCCGAAAACCTCGCCGCCCAAACCGATAGGTTTGCAGAGCGCTTGGATGCTATGACGGGCTTGAACGCAGGTGCTGAGGAAGTGCGTGCAGCGGTCGATATCTTATTCACCTATGCCGCTTGGGCCGATAAATTCGAAGGCCGCGCCAAATCTGTACCGATGCGCGCTGTGGCTCTCGCGATGCGTGAACCTGTGGGGGCGATCGCTGCTCTTTGTTCAGATCACCATCCCCTTCTGGGATTGGTCACGCCCATGGCTGCCGCGCTCAGCACAGGGAACTCGATAACCCTTTGCGCCAGCGCGCCTTTTCCTTTGGCAGCCACTGATTTCTCCCACATCCTTGAAGCATCCGACGTCCCAGCGGGCGCGGTGAATATCCTCACCGGTCCTCAGGCCGACCTCGCGCCCCATCTGGGCGCGCATATGGGGCTGGAAGCCGTGTGGTGTTTATCAGGGGCGCAGCTCACTCAAGCGGTGCAGGCGCGCGCCAGCAGCAATATCAAACGCGTTTGGCAAGGGGCCGCACAAGACGATCACGACAGTTGGCTCGATGAGGGCACAGAGATCAAAACCATCTGGATCCCCTACGGCGAGTAATGCGGCATTAGGTGCGGCGAAACCACCCTTTGACGCGGTCCGAAGCCTCCTCTGCCGTGGCATCAATCCGGTCAATGACGGGATCCACGCGCCGCGCCCAAAACCCGCGCAGCCTCACATAGACCGCCCAAAGAAAAGCGGCCAACACGAGCAGAAAGACAATATTGAACCAAGGGATCAACCGGACATCCGGTCCGGCGACCGGCGTGAGGCTAACGGCATTGGGGTAGATCGACCAAAATGTGTTGCGCCATCCATAATGCCGCAAAATATACCATTCTGGCGCCTCTTTGCTGGAGACGGCATCTTCCACCTCGGCTTGGAGGTTTGAGCTGTCAAACTTGAAATAGGGCGGCCAGTTAAAGCCCGTGTCCTCGTTGCGATAGACGCTGACTTTGCCATTGGCTCGGACCGCATTAATCAACCGCAAATCCCGGTTTTGAGTTTGCGCTTCGCCACTTTGTGCTGCCGCATAGAACATACCCGTCCAGCCCGATAAGTCTTTGCGCAAAATCTCTGTGCCGGTGATACGCACAATATCGCGTTGGGGTAGATTATAATGAAACACCGCAAGCACCAGCAGAGCCAATAGCACTTTCAAAATCCATCTTATTTTGACCAGCATCCAAACCGCTCCTGTGGGGGTGTCTCACCTTTGGACTATATAGGCGCACAATCTGCCAATCAGAAGCCCCTTGGCCATGATTTCCGCCGCGCCCTTATCCTTTACGCCGAATTCTCAGCGCCGTAATGACATAGCAGATCATCAAAGCCGGTACCCAAACGGCTCCGGTCCCAACGGTCCAAATCACGCCGGCAAGGGCTGTATCTTGCCAAGGGGCTGGGATCAGTGACGTGATCCAAAGGCAATGCCAGAGGAAAACCACCGCAAAGGCCCAGGCAAGAGCTACAGCCGCTTCTCGCCAAAATTCCCCAATCCCTTGCGGATCCCGCCGCCCGGCGCGGCACCCAAGATACAAGGCCGCAAGCACGGGAAAAGGCAGGGCGAATAAAAAATACATCAGCGCGTTCACACCTGTTGTGAGCTTTTATGCGCCTAGTATTACGCCCAAGACGAAGGGTGTAAAGCATCGACACCGCCCAATGGTGGCGCACTCTGCGGGCGGGCATCCCTAAGGGAGGATTTATATTGCCAATGCGCACCCAGTTGCGCATCTTAAGATCATCAGGGGGAGGCAAATATGCGACTTGAGGGAAAAACCGCGATTGTAACAGGGGCGGGTTCAGGATTTGGAGCCGGCATTGCTCAACAATTTGCTGCCGAAGGTGCAACAGTGATGGTCGCCGACATCAATCTGGATGCCGCGCAAGCCATCGCAGAGCCGCTTGGAGCGACGGCGCAGCATGTGGATGTCGCGCGCGATGCCTCTGTCGCCCAGATGATCGGCGCGGCGCAGGCCCTTTGGGGGCGGATTGATATTCTGGTCAACAATGCTGGCATCACCCATTTGCCGCAAGCGATGGAGCAAGTGAGCGAAGCAGAGTTTGATCAGGTCTTCGCCGTGAATGCCAAATCCGTTTTCTTGACCGCACGCCATCTTGTGCCGCTGCTCAAGCGCCAAAGGTCGGGCGCCATCTTGAATATTGCCTCAACCGCCGGCGTATCGCCCAGACCAAATTTGAATTGGTATAATGCCTCAAAAGGCTAGATAATTACCGCGACCAAAGCCATGGCCGTTGAGCTGGCGCCTTTTAACATTCGGGTCAATGCGCTCAATCCTGTGGCCGGCGAAACACCATTGCTCGCCAGTTTCATGGGAGAAGACACGCCGGAGATGCGGGCAAAATTTCTCTCGACTATTCCACTCGGACGGTTTTCAACGCCGCAGGATATGGGCCATGCCGCCAGCTTTCTGTGCTCTGATGAAGCCAGTATGATCACCGGAGTGGCGCTGGAAGTTGACGGCGGGCGCTGCATTTGAACCCGCCCAGTTCCATAGGCCAAACTGCGGATATCTATGCCGGGCGCTTTGCCAACCAACGCCAAGTGTTCACACATTTGCGCAGCACAGCCGGCATGGCGTTTATTCCAGATCGTGTCGAGGTAATTTGCAATGAAAACCCAGAACCAAGACTGGTGCATTGGTTTTCGCAGGGCGATAGCGCAGCTATTGAAGATCGTTTGGGGCTTCACACCACATGCGTCATCATCTTTGAACATGCGCAAGCAGAGCTGGACACGAATGGAACAGATCGCTTGACCTATCTCGGCTCTTTCGTGGCTTTGCGCCACAGACCCTAAGACGACCGCCCCAGTATTGCGTCAAGCAAGTGACTTTCGGGATCCTCCAGGCCGGCGATGATGTCAAAATGATGCTTTTTTGGCTCAATCGTCAGATCCGATAGCCAATTTTCTGCCAAAAGTCGCGCTTGCTCTAGAAACGCAGGCCGCTCATCCGCACCAACCCAAACATGCGCGCGCATGGTTTTTGGAGCTGGGTGCAAGGCCGGGCTTTCGGCCTGGGCAATATCCTCGGTCAAACCTAAGGGTTCGCTCATCGCTGTGTGCATTAATGGCCGCAGATCAGAAACCGGCGATATCGGCACAATGGTCTGGATGCGCGCGCGCACCTCAGACGACAGGCCGCTGTCCAGCTGCCCCATACGCGCCACCAAATGCCCCCCAGCCGAGTGGCCCGCCAAAACAATCGGCCCGGGGATCCGATGGGCGATCTGACCTATGGCCAGGGCCACCGACTGCGTCATCTCCGGGATCGATGCACCAGGGGCCAAGGGATAACTGGGCAAGGCCACCGCCCAATCGCGCGCGCAGGCGCCTTGCGCCAAATGAGAAAAATCTCGCCGCCCGAATCGCAACCAGTAGCCACCATGCACGAAGATCATTAGGCCGATCGGGCGTCCTGCAGGAAAAAACAGGTCAAAGGCTTGATCTGGATGCGCCCCATAGGGCTGGTTCAACTGCGCGCGGCCCAGAGTATGCTCTGCGTCTCGATAGCTGCGCGCGGTTTCATCCCAATGGGTTAAAAACTTGTCTGCGTCGGGAATATAGGCGGCATTTGCATAGGCATCATCAAGGTTCACTGCTCTTCTCCTCTGGACAAATAAGCGATCAAATGGTCTCACATCGTTAACCTAGGGAGGCAAAAATGCTTGATTCATCCACAGATCTAAAATCCATGCTCTCGGACCCCAGCTTGCTGCAAACGCAAGCCTTCATCAACAACCAATGGGTTGATGGGGAAAATGGCGCAACCTTTGCCGTCTCAAACCCGGCGCGCGGTGATGTGATCGCACAGGTCGCAGACCTTTCGCGGGCAGATTTGGCACGGGCAATTGACGGCGCAGAGGCAGCACAAAAGAAATGGGCCGCGCAAACTGCAAAGGAACGCTGCAATATCCTGCGCAACTGGTATAATTTGATGATGGAACATCAGTCTGATTTGGCTATGATCCTCACCGCGGAAATGGGCAAACCCCTTGCAGAAGCCATGGGAGAAATTGCCTATGGTGCGTCCTTCGTCGAATTTTTCGCCGAAGAGGCCAAGCGCAACTATGGTGAAACCATTCCGGGTCATCAGGCCGACAAACGGATTACCGTCATAAAGCAGCCCATCGGCGTGGCAGCTTCAATCACGCCTTGGAATTTCCCCAATGCGATGATCACCCGCAAAGCAGCACCCGCTTTGGCCGCAGGCTGCGCTTTCGTCGCCCGGCCTTCGGAATTGACCCCATTGTCCGCTTTGGCTCTGGGGGTCTTGGCACAGCGCGCCGGCTTGCCCCCAGGGATATTGCAAATTGTGCCCTCCAATGACGCTTCCGCTTCGGGCAAGGAGTTTTGCGAAAATTCAAAAGTGCGCAAACTCACCTTCACTGGCTCAACCCGCGTTGGACGCATTCTTTTGGGCCAAGCCGCCGAACAGGTGAAAAAATGCTCCATGGAGCTGGGCGGCAATGCCCCCTTTATTGTCTTTGACGATGCAGATCTTGATGAGGCGGTGATCGGCGCCATGGCCTGTAAGTTCCGCAACAATGGCCAGACCTGTGTCTGTGCCAACCGGATTTATGTGCAAGCTGGCGTCTACGAGGAATTCACCAAACGCTTCAAAGTGGCGGTTGAAGCCATGAAAGTCGGCGATGGGTTTGCAGGTGCGGACCTTGGCCCGCTGATCTCAAAGCCAGCTCTGAACAAGGTTCAGGAACATATCGCCGATGCGCTGTCCAAGGGCGCGGTTGTTGCAACTGGCGGCAAGCCGCATGATCTGGGTGGCACCTTCTTTGAGCCAACCATCCTGACGGGCGTGACGCAAGATATGACCGTGAGCAAGGAAGAGACATTCGGCCCCATGGCGCCTCTTTTCAAATTTGAGACTGAAGACGATGTGATCGCCATGGCCAATGATACGATTTTCGGCCTGGCCGCCTATTTCTATGCCAAAGACCTGAGCCGCGTGTATAAAGTCGCCGAAGCGTTAGAATATGGCATTATCGGCGTGAATACAGGCATCATCTCAACCGAGGTCGCGCCCTTTGGCGGGGTCAAACAATCCGGTCTTGGCCGGGAGGGCAGCCATCATGGCATGGATGAATATCTTGAGCTGAAATATATCTGCATGTCGGTCTAAGAGAACCGCCGTAAAGGAAAAGGCAGGGGCATCCCTGCCTTTTCGGGTCAGCGCATTAATCAGATCATTCCGGGCTAGCTTCCACCTGCAACGGGGATTTCGATTCAATGAGGATGCGCCGCGGTTTGAGGGCCTCTGGCACCTCACGGATCAAATCAATATGCAGCATGCCATCCTCATAGCTGGCGCCGACCGCACGCACGTGATCGGCCAGATGAAACTGCCGCTCAAAGGCGCGTGTGGCAATACCGCGGTGCAAATAGGTCTTATTATCTTCGGCTTTCGGCTTACGCGCTGAAACGCTTAAGATTTTTTCCTTAACTTCAATTTCCAGATCCGCCTCTGAAAACCCTGCTGCTGCGATGGAAATGCGATATCCATCTTCTCCCGTTTTCTCTATGTTATAGGGCGGGTAGCTGGATTGTCCGCCCTCATGGGCCGACACTCGGTCGAGCAGATCAGCAATTTGATCAAAGCCAATACTGGCACGATAAAGCGGTGCAAAGTCAAACGAACGCATAGGAGTATCCTTTCAAAAGCGAGTCCAATTCGGCCACCCCATTCGGGCATAGCCAGATAAATTTTAGATCCCCATTCGGGCGATCTTCATCATAGGTGGGAAGCAAAGCGGCACAGTTCAAGAGGCATGCGCTCTTGATATCAGCGAAAACCGAAGGCGCGAAATTACCCTAGGTGATTCACGTATCAAATCGCAGTTCATCCCAACGCCGGGCCGCAGAAATGTAACAATACACGGCTCGCCCGCCAAACGGCTCTGATAATTATTATTTCCAGAAGTAACGTGCGATAGGCCGCCTTGGGCTCACGGCCGCAAAAAATTTGCGCCGCGGGACGGCAGGGTCACCAATTTCTCACCCGCCGCCGCACCCAGGGAGATCGGCTCTCCGGCATGTGTGGATTTGGCGGAAATGACAGAGATTATCATCGGCATGCCAAGGTCCAAGCGAAACACCGGAGCGCCGGAGGAGCCATAGTCGACCTCGCACCCAAACACTTGGGCCTTTTCTTTACGGCCCAAGATGGTGCAGCCTTGGTGCACCTTTGGCCCTTGGCTGCGGTCACGCGCGTAAGACACCACGGCGACACGCGCGCCCCGCATCGGCATCTGCGCGACCGAGAAAGGGGTGATATCAGGGTGAGTGACAGGGGTGCGCAACCGTAGGATGGCCAAATCACTCGCCACCCGCTTGAGCCCCTCTTGCTCGGAAAAGGAAAAATCTGGATGCACTGCAACTTCCGCGATCTTGCGATAAGATTCGGCCTGCCCATCCTGCCAACCGGCCCGAAACTCCAAATCATCGGCCTCCACGAGGTCTCCAGATTGCGCGTCATAGACGCAATGCGCGGCGGTCAAGACATGCATTTCTCCGATCAATGTCGCGGTGCAAAACCCACCACCCGTCACATTGAGCCGCCCCACCGCCAGCCATTGCCGATCCATATCTGCGGCCGAGGCGGCGGTTAAGGCCATCGCCCCCTGAAACAGTCCGATGACAAGACAAGCCCGCTTCAAGAAATGTTGCATCCTACCCCGATCGCATCTTCAGCCTTTTATCGCCACCACATGAATTACCGCAGGATTGGCACCTGACCGGCTGCCGGCTGGCCCGACAAGGCGCGCGGTTTTGGGCCTCCGGTGGCCCAATCGAGCAATTCCACCGTATGCATGATCGGAATATCGGTGCCACTGCCGATTTGCATCATACATCCAAGGTTTCCCGCCGAAATCACATCCGGCGTCTTGGCTTCAAGACTCTCAATTTTCCGCGCCTTGAGTTGGCCCGAAATTTCAGGCTGCATCAAATTATAAGTGCCCGCAGAGCCGCAACACAGATGGCTGTTTTCCGGCTCCAAAACCTTATAGCCGACGCGACGCAAGAGGTCCTTCGGATAGGTCTTGATTTGCTGGCCATGTTGCAAAGAACACGCCGCATGATAGGCCACTATCAGGCCTTGATCTGGCAGCTTTGGCAAGTCAAGCTCCATCAAAACTTCGCTCACATCGCGCGCCAGTTGCGCCACCCGCATGGCTTTTCCCTCTAAGGGATCGCCCGCAAACATATGGCCGTAATCTTTCACTGTCGTCCCACAGCCGGACGTGTTGATGACCACCGCATCCAATCCACGCGCGGCGTCTTCGGCGGCGAAGGCTTCGATATTCACCGCCGCAGTGCGATGGCTTTCGTCGACCTTGCCCATATGATGGGTTAGGGCGCCGCAACAGCCTTGCTTGAGCACAACCACTTCCGCACCATGCCGGGTCAGAAGCCGAATGGTCGCGTCATTGATATCCGTGTTCAAAGCCCGCTGCGCACAGCCTGTCATAAGTGCCACACGCAGTTTCAACCCGCCCTGCGCTGGGAAAATTTGCGCGTCATCATTGGGGCTGGGCGCGGGGATTTGCCGTGGCGCCATGTCGAGCATCGCTTTCAGCCGAGGATCCGGCATCAAGTGACGCAAGGGTCGTGCAATTTTCGCACCCAAAAGAGCCAGTCGAAAGCGGTTGGGATAGGGCAAAATGCGCGCCAGGACCCAGCGCAAAACACGATCTGACCAGCGACGCTTATGGGTTTGTTCGATATAGGCCCGCGCATGATCTACCAGATGCATGTAATTCACACCCGAAGGGCATGTCGTCATACAGGCCAAACACGACAGGCAGCGATCTATGTGCTTAACCGTCTTTTCATCCGGGGTTCGCTGATTTTCTAGCATATCCTTAATGAGATAGATCCGGCCGCGTGGGCTGTCCAACTCATCACCCAGCACTTGATAGGTCGGACAGGTCGCCGTGCAAAAGCCACAATGGATACAGCTGCGCAGAATATCATTGGTGCGTTTGATCTGCGGATCCAATAGCTGCGTTTCGGTAAAATGTGTTTGCATCAGCGCATCCGCCCCGGGTTTAAGATACCACGCGGATCAAATTTTTCGCGCAGAGATTGCGAAACGCGCTCGATTGCGCGTTCAAGCGGTTGGAAGTGACACAGCTCTTGATCCCGCAGAAGACCCGATGTCACCAAGGTTGCATGCCCCCTCAGCTGGGCCACATGCCTTTGCAAAGCTTGGTGCAAGGCCAAGCCGGCCCGTGTATCTGCCATTTGCGCCGCCTCCAGCCCAAGCCAGAGCAATCCGCCACCCCAATCCAATTGACAGTGAAAACCGCGGTCTTGTTGCAGATCCTGCATCAGCTCAATGACCTTCAAACTGTCAGTGGGGCGCACCGAAATGCGCCACACTGTGTCCAAAGCGGCCCAAGCCCTCAAGTCTTTGACTTCGGCCCAGGGATCACCGACCACGTCAACCGTGCCAAATTTCGCCAGGCGCTGTGTCAATTCAGACGCGCGGTATTGAACAGAGGTCTCAAATCCCTCAATTCGGATCAAGCTGTCAAAGCCGCCCTCCGCCGCCTGCACCGTTGCAGCGCCGCTGACGTCAAAAGGTGTGCCCAGTGCCGCCGACATGCAGCCAACCGCATCCGCCCAGGTGGTGACATGAACTTTCAAAGTGACCTGGGTTTCGCTCACAGGCAAAACCTTCAACGCCACCTCCGTGAGAACCCCGAGCGTGCCCCAAGAGCCGGACATCAATTTCACAAGATCATAGCCGGTGACATTTTTCATCACCCGGCCACCGTTGCTGAGCACCTGCCCCGTTCCATCCACAAAGGTCACGCCCAGCGCAAAATCACGCGCGGCGCCCACTTGAATGCGGCGCGGACCCGAGACATTGGCGGCGATCACCCCCCCGAGAGTTGGTTGACCGGATGTGCCCAAGATCGCACGGTGATCCATGGGCTCGAAGGCAAGCCGCTGGTTTTCCGCGGCCAGAACGGCCTCAATCTCTTCAACAGCTGTGCCTGTTTTGGCCACCAGGGTCATTGCGCCAGGCTCATAGAGGGTGATCCCCTGCAAGCGACGGGTGCTCAGAGCCTGCGCCGGCGCGATGCGGCCAATAGGACGTGTCCCACCGCCCATGATCTGCAATGGACCCTTGGCCTCGCGGAGCGCCGCAGCCAGGGCCGTCTCATCTTCCGGATAGAGTATTTCGCTCATGACGCCCGCCGCGACTCGGACACCGACAGGGGGAAGACCTTAGAGGGGTTGAGAAGCCAGCCGGGATCAAACACATCTTTGACCGCCATTTGGATCTCCAGATCTTCTGCGCTGTATTGGGTCTCCATCAAATCGCGTTTTTCAATGCCCACGCCATGCTCGCCGGTCAGACAGCCGCCCACCTCAACACAAAGCCGCAAGACATCTGCCCCCATCGCTTCACAGAGCTCAAGATCGCCCTCTTTGTTGGCGTCGAACATGATCAACGGGTGCATATTGCCATCGCCGGCATGGAACACATTGCCCACGCGCAAACCATAGTGATCCGAAAGCTCTTTGATCCGGCGCAGAACTTCCGGCAAGGCTGAAACAGGAATGGTTCCATCCAAACACATATAGTCGGCAACTTGACCCACAGCGCCAAATGCAGATTTTCGGCCCAACCAGATCGCGGTACTTTCCGCGGCAGATTGGCTTTGACGCAGCTCAACCGGATTGTGTTTTTGCGCAATCATGCTGATACGGTCGAGTTGATCTTGAATTTCGGTCTCTGAGCCTTCGACCTCGACAATCAACAATGCCTCGCAGTCGGGATATCCCGCTTTGGCGAAATTCTCACAGATTTCAATGATTGGACGGTCCATAAATTCAATCGCCACAGGCAAAACGCCGGCTTTGATAATATCCGCCACGCAGGCGCCTGCCACTTCATTGCTGTCAAAAGCGATCATCACCGGACGTGCGCCTTCGGGTTTGGGCAAAATCCGCAATGTGGCCTCTGTCACGACGCCCAGCTGGCCCTCTGACCCGCAGATCACACCCAAAATATCGAGCCCAGAGGCATCAAGGTAGCCACCGCCAATCTCAACGATCTCACCATCCATCATCACCAAGGTCACGCCCATAAGATTGTTGGTGGTCACCCCATATTTCAAGCAATGCGCGCCGCCGGAGTTCATCGCGATATTGCCGGCAATGGCGCAGGCCAATTGGCTGGACGGATCGGGGGCATAAAAGAAATCTTCTTCCTCCACAGCGCCAGACACGCTGAGGTTGGTCCGGCCGCTTTGCACCCGGATCAGGC
>JADHLF010000033.1 GCA_016780825.1 Planktomarina sp.
CGTAGAGGCGCCAGCTCCACTCACGCTTCAATTTTAAGCTGAACCGCGCTGCCGCTCTTACTGAGTGGCGTCAATTATTGAGCGTATAGATTCCGGCTGCGCCAGCAATCCTATGCGAGTTCTCATTTGTCTGACAGCATCCACTCAAGCATTCACCAGTCATTTTCGCTCAGCCCCAGTTTTTTGAGCCTTGAATACAGTGTCGTTGGTTTGATCCCAAGCAATGCGGCCGCCCCCTTGTTCCCGGAAACCTTTCCACCGGCCCTTTTCATGCATGCGATGATGTTGGTTCTGCGGATATTTTCGACATCCGCTTCGGAGAGCAAGGTGGAGGTCGGCAAAGCGCCTTGTATTACTTGGCTTTGGATTTCAACTTGTAACTTGTCAGATTGCGACACGATGGCACCTCGTTCGATGACGTTTGCCAGTTCGCGCACGTTGCCGGGCCAGTGGTAATCTTGCAACTTTCGCATTGCCCCTTCGGTGACAATCGGGACCTTTCGACCAAGTCGTTTACAGGCGATGCGCAGCAGATGTATTGTCAGGACCGGAATGTCCTCCGGGCGATCTCGTAAAGGAAGACATAGAATGGGAAAGACACCAAGATGAAGCATTAAGTCCTGGCGCAAACGCCCTGCTTGCACCTCGCGGTCAACGTCGCGGTTGGTCGAGGCGATCACGCGCAGATCAAGGCTGCGGCTGCGATCATCGCCCAATCGGGTCGCCACTCTGTTTTGTAATGCATCCAGCAGATGGCTCTGTAATTGGATAGGTATGTCCGCGACTTCATCAATAAACAATGTACCACCGTGCGCCAATTCTAACTTGCCGGGCCGATCCTTGAGCGCACCGGCGAAGGCACCACGAACGTGGCCGAACAATTCACTTTCGATTTTCTCAGGGCTCACGGCTCCTGCCTTAAAGTGGATCATAGGGCGACGTTTACGGCTGCTCTCACCATGAACAGCTGAGGCTATAAGGGATTTTCCGACGCCGCTCTCGCCATGGATCATGACGCTTGTATCAGTAGGCCCGACGAGTTCGACCTGCTTGATGATCCCCTGGGTCGCATCCGAGCGCCCAATAATGTCGTGATGCGCGCGCTCGATGCTGATCGCTTCTTGCAGGTAGGCGTTTTCCTCCTCCAACTGATCGCGCAGGGCCGCCACTTCGTCCATCGCCACGCGTAGTTTGCGTTCGTTTTCCCAGCGTTCTGTGATGTCGCGAAAAATGACTACTGCACCGACCAATTGGGGGCCGTCGTAGATCGGGGTCGAGACATATTCGACCCGGATCGGCTTTCCATCCTTGCGCCAGAACACTTCGTCCTCAATCCGGTTAACCTGCTCATACCGGAAGGATTGATAGATCGGACACTCGTGCGATGGATATTGCTCGCCGGTCAGGTAGTGATGGTGAATTTTTGCGTGGATATCTTGGCCCAAAAGGTCTTGGGTGGTCCAGCCAAGCATTTCCTGTGCGGCGCGATTGACAAAAGTTGTCTTCCCGTCGGCATTGACCCCGTAAATCCCTTCACCTGCGGCGTTGAGGATCAGTTGGTTTTCGCGCTCCAGTTCTGCAAAGAAGCTTTGCGCACGATGCCATTCAATAAGCCCACCATTGTAGATTTTTCTGGCTTCAGCTTCGGCTGCATGTTGTTCAAGGGTTTCAAGGTCAAGCATATGCAGAAGCAGCATGTTCTGACCATCGTGGTATACGGCCCGTCCAGTCACCTCGCATTGCAATGGCGTCTGGTCAGCACTTTGTAGTGTCACCTGCCGGGTCCAAGCGGTACCGCGATACTGTGCCTCTGTGATAAAGACAACGAAGGCCTCCATACCCGCAGCAACGAAGCGGGCAAAATGCGATCCTGTAAGGGCATCATCCCCTAAAAGTGCTTCGGCCTCTTGGTTCGCTGCCAAAATACGGTCCTGGCTAAGATGAAGCAGGACGGTCGGGCCAAAAGCGCCGGTGAGAAACGAATCGAAATCGGTATCAAGCATTCCTGGATAGGGCGCAGGCACGCGCATGTGTGCAATACGAGATATCGTAAATTACGATATTTCGTAATTCTTTTTGAGCTACATTACCATTTTTGCATTGAAATTAATCACAAAATCCATTTTTTGATTTCTTAACGAATGCCTACAAATGCCGTTGCCCCGCTGCCACCATGAAGAAAATCAACAGCGAGGTTGCAACATGACGATAAAATCACTGGGTAATCCCTTCTCTCCAGAAACAGATCTGCGGCACGCTGCCGATTGTGGCTGTCACACCTGTAGCTCACCCAAATTTGAGGCGACGGAAAATATTGATCTTTCATCCTCCGAAGGAATGATGGAACGCGCCGTTGAAAGCGCGATTGTCCGGTCTGTCTTCGGTCAAAGTGACATCGGGCGTCGATCCTTTATGGGCATGATGGGCGGTTCTACAATGGCCGCCGCATTGGCATCGGTCTTTCCGCTGAACGAGGCGAAAGCCGCAATTCTCGACAAACTTGGGCCACCTGAAAAAACAGACCTGAATATTGGATTTGTGCCGATCACCTGCGCGACCCCGATAATTATGGCACAGCCTTTGGGTTTCTATGAGCGCTACGGTCTCAATGCCCAAGTGATCAAAACCGCAGGTTGGGCCGTTGCGCGCGACAAGTCTCTGAACGGAGAATATGACGCCTCGCACATGCTGACGCCTATGCCTTTGGCGATGAGTCTTGGGGCGGGGTCGGTTGCGGAACCGTACATTATGCCAGCTGTCGAAAACATTAACGGACAAGCCATCGTGCTGTCGAATGAACACCTAGACAAACGTGATCCTAAGCAATGGAAGGGCTTCACCTTCGGTGTGCCGTTTGAATACTCGATGCACAATTTCCTGCTCCGGTATTACGTGGCCGAGTTTGGCTTGGACCCCGATGTCGATATCCAGATCCGCGTTGTACCGCCGCCAGAGATGGTTGCCAACCTGCGAGCCGGCAATCTTGACGGCTATTTGTCGCCCGATCCATTCAATCAGCGCGCCGTCTATGAGGGCATCGGGTTCCTGCACATGTTGACCAAGGATATTTGGGAAGGCCACCCTTGCTGTGCCTTCGCAGCCCCCCTGTCATTTGCGCAACAGTTGCCAAACACCTATGGCGCGCTTTTGAAGTCGATCATCGACGCCACGCAATATGCATCAGCAGCCGAGAACCGTAAAGAAATCGCGGAGGCAATCGCCCCCACCAACTACTTAAACCAGCCGGTCACGGTGATCGAACAGGTCCTTACAGGCACCTACGCCGACGGCCTGGGCGAAGTGAAGCGCGTGCCTGATCGGATAGATTTCGACCCCTTCCCGTGGCATTCCATGGGCGTATGGATCCTGACACAGATGAAGCGGTGGGGCTACATCGAAGGCGACGTCGACTACCGCGGCGTCGCGGAGCAGGTCTACTTGGCCGCTGATTGTAAGAAAGTAATGGAAGACCTCGGGTATGAGGCGCCGGACATCACCTACAAATCGCACACTATTATGGGTAAGACCTTTGATCCTGCGAAGCCGGAAGAATACGTCAGCAGCTTCCCGATCGGGAAAGGGTAAGCCATGGGCACCCTTTCCTTGAACCAACGAGCCGCTTTGCTGTCGGTATTGATGCTGGTTGTCGGTCTCCTGATATGGGAGGCCGCCATTCCTGCCCAAAAGGCCGCTAAAGAATTGACAGAATACGAAATTCTGACTGGCGCTGGCTCCCCAAAGGCTGGTGTCCCGCCACCCAGTCAGGTCATTATCAAGGCATGGGATCAACTAAGCGACCCTTTCTATGATGCGGGACCCAACGACAAGGGCATTGGCATTCAGATCGGGTATTCGATCTACCGTGTCCTGACAGGCTATCTCCTTGCCGCCTTGATTGCTATCCCCTTCGGGTTCCTGATTGGGATGAGCCAAGTGGCTTACAAGGCTTTCAATCCGTTCATTCAGGTGCTGCGCCCAATCTCTCCGCTCGCTTGGATGCCACTTGCGCTGTTCATCATCGGAGATAGTGAGGCTTCTGCGATCTTTGTGATTTTCATCTGCTCGATCTGGCCGATGTTGATCAACACCGCCTTTGGCGTTGCCGGAGTGCGTGAGGACTGGGTAAATGTTGCCCGCACCCACGAGCTTGGGCCGATCAAAACGGCCTTCACGGTCATCTTGCCAGCTGCTGCGCCGACCATTTTGACTGGAATGCGCATCTCGATAGGTATTGCGTGGCTGGTCATTGTGGCGGCTGAAATGCTCGTAGGTGGCACGGGCATTGGCTACTACGTTTGGAACGAATGGAACAATCTTGACCTGACCTCAGTCGTTTTTTCGATACTAATGATTGGTGTGGTGGGCATGTTGCTGGACGCAATGTTCGGCCTGCTACAGCGCCGTGTCACCTACGCCGAATGAAGGAAGCCTCATGAAACCATTTCTAAGCATCGAAAAACTCGTCCAGAAGTTCCCAAACGGGAACGGCGGCGAGATGACTGTTTTTGAAAATGCCTCTTTCGGGGTTGAGAAAGGCGAATTCGTGGTTATCCTTGGCCACTCTGGCTGCGGCAAATCTACGATCATGAATATCCTTGCTGGCCTTGCTGATCCGACAAGTGGCTGCGTGATAATGGATGGGCAAGAGGTCAAAGGCCCCAGCCTTGACCGTGGCGTGGTGTTCCAGAACTACTCCTTGCTCCCTTGGCTGACGACGCTCAAGAATGTTACGTTTGGGATCAAGGCGCGCCACCCGGAATGGACCAAAAGCCATGTCGAAGAACACGCGACAAACTTCCTTGCGATGGTTGGGCTTGAGGGGGATGTTATCCACCGCAAGCCAAGCCAGTTGTCAGGCGGCATGCGCCAGCGGGTGTCGATTGCGCGCGCCTTTGCAAACCATCCGAAGCTGTTGCTTCTGGATGAGCCTTTCGGCGCACTTGATGCCCTAACGCGCGGGACTATTCAGGACGAGCTGCTCAAGATTTGGGGGCAGATGGAGCAGACGGTTTTTATGATAACTCATGACATCGACGAGGCGATCCTGCTGGCTGACCGCATCCTGTTGATGACAAACGGACCGTACGCGCGTGTTGCCGAAAGTGTCGATATAACAATCCCGCGCCCGCGCAACCGGACTGAAATCGTCGAACACCCCAACTACTACGCGATCCGCAACCATTTGGTGCAGTTCCTTGGGAAACGATCAAAGGAACTGGCTGGACAACCAACGGAAGCAAGCAAAACGAACAAACCCAAAACGATCAGGATCGACTTGACCGATCCCACAGAAGACCCCGAAAACAAACGACCCACCTTAAAGGCAGTAAGTAGCTAAGACCGAAGGAGACCAACATGAAAGACCTCACAATGACTGCATTGATGACCAAAGAAGACGTCACCGCGCTGATCCTGTCCGCCAAGAAACAGGCTGGACTGACATGGGAAGATATCGCCGATAAGATCGATATGTCGCCTATCTGGACCCATTCCGCCGCAATGGGCATGAATGCCTTTCCACCCGAGAAAGCAAAGTTGATGGTCACTGTCATGGGGCTGCCGCAAGAGGCGGAAAGTGTTTTGGCCGAAAGTCCTACCAAAATTTGGGAGCAAGCCGTGCCAACCGACCCCTGCATTTACCGCTTCTACGAAATCGTTGGCGTCTATGGCCCGACGCTCAAGGCTCTGATCCAAGAAAAATTTGGTGACGGGATCATGTCTGCCATCGACTTTGATATGACTTTAACGCGCGTTGAAAACCCAAAGGGGGATCGCGTGAAGGTCGAGATGTCAGGCAAGTATCTTGGCTACAACAGCTGGTAGGCTGCAATGACTCTTATGCCGGTGCCGCCGTTTTTCCTATGACGCGCTCAAGAAAGTTCTGACAGCTGAATATGTGTGGAACACACGTGATGTTGTCGGCGCAGATCCGCGGAAGCCGTACCACCCAAGTTACCCGATCCCTGTTGCGCCCAAATTGACAACCTTCAAAGGGGTTGGCGGCGTGCCATCCTGCGCGTACGCGCCAGGCGTATACGTCTCTTAGCGTCAGCCCAGCTATAAGGGGGTTAATAGAACCGCCACTCTTGCTGAGTGGCGGCAATTATTGAATGTATAGATTTAAGCTGCGCTAGCAATCGATCAACGAAACTCAAGGGAGTCGTGCCGGAAAAGTCACTTTATGGTTAATGAGGGAAGGCGCCCGCAGGCACCTTCCCCGGGGCCCTAGGCCTTGGCGCGCGCGCCTGCGGGATCATAAAGCGGCTTGAGCGAGGCTTCCGCCACAACCCGCGTTCCAGCGACATCGATTTCATAGGAGGAGGCCAGAACGTCAGCCGCGCTCTCACCCGCGCAGGGCACATATCCCAAACCAATCGCGCCACCGAGATGATGACCATAATTGCCAGAGGACAAGAAACCGACAATCTCACCATCCCGCAGGACCGGTTCATTGTGATACAACAGCGGCTCTGGATCGGTCAGTTTGAACTGTACCATACGCGCATTAAGCCCTGCATCCTTCTTGCGCAGCACCGCTTCGCGACCGATGAACTCAGCTTTATCTGTCTTCACTGCAAAGTCCAATCCGGCCTCCAGAACATGGTCCTCGCAGGTAATGTCATGGCCAAAATGTCGAAAACCTTTTTCGATGCGGCAGCTGTCCATCATATGCATACCGCAGAGTTTTGCATCCATCTCTTGTCCCGCCTGCCAGAGCGTTTCAAAGGCATGGCCCGCCATATCGGCGCTGACATAAACCTCCCAACCCAGCTCGCCCACATAGGTGACCCGATGCGCCCGCGCCAGCCCCATGCCCAGCTCAATCTCTTGCGCCGTCCCAAAGGGATTATGGGCATTGCTGAAATCATTGGGAGAAACGCGCTCCAAAAGTTTGCGGGCATTTGGCCCCATAACGGCCAAGACAGCTTCGCCTGCGGTGACATCCGTGATCACCACATTGAACGCCCCCTTGTGGCGCATCATCCAAGTTTGATCCGCCAGACGGGTCGCGGCTGGGGTGACCACCAGATAACAGGTTTCAGACAGCCGGGTGACGGTCACATCGGCCTCAATCCCCGCCCGGTCATTCAGAAATTGCGTATAGACGATCTTTCCCAAGGGCACATCATATTGACCGCCGCCAATATAATTCATGAAGGCACAGGCATCCGGCCCTTCCACCCGAATTTTGCCGAAAGAGGACATATCATAAAGCCCAAGATTGCTGCGCACAGCCTTGTGTTCGGCTGCCACATTGTCAAAGAAATTTTGCCGCTTCCAACTGTAGGCATAGCTGGGATCTTGCCCGGGATTGGCAAACCAATTGGCCCGCTCCCACCCGGCCAATTCACCAAAGACCGCACCATTTTCCTTGAGATGATGATGAAACGGCGTGCGCCGCACGCCGCGGGCTGTCTTTTTTTGCAGATAAGGGAAGTGATCGGCGTAAAGAAGGCCGAGCGTTTCCTTGGAGCGTTCAAACAAATAATGTTTGTTTCCCTGAAACGGTTGCATCCGGCCAATGTCTACATCCCCAAGATCAAAGGGCTTCTGACCATCTTCCATCCATTGCGCCAAAGCCTGCCCCGCGCCGCCCGCAGATTGAATGCCAATCGAATTGAACCCGGCCGCCACCCAAACATTGTCCATCTCTGGCGCCAAGCCGAGGTGATAGGCATCATCGGGGGTAAAGCTCTCCGGTCCGTTGAAAAACGTATGGATCCCTGCCGAACCCAACATCGGCATGCGCGTGACGGCCTTTTCCAAAATTGGCTCAAAATGGTCGAAATCCTCAGGCAATTGGTCAAATTCAAAATCAGCCGGAATGCCCTCCATGGCCCAGGGTTTTGAAACAGGCTCAAAAGCCCCAAGGAGCATTTTTCCCGCATCTTCCTTGTAATATGCACATTCATCGGGAACGCGCAGCACGGGCATTTGGCTCAGCCCTTCAATCGCCTCACTGACGATATAAAAATGCTCGCAGGCCTGCAGCGGGACGTTAATGCCCAGCATTCGCCCAACCTCATGGCCCCACATGCCACCGCAGTTGATCACATTCTCACATGCGATCGTGCCGCTTTCGCCCTGTTCATTCTGCCACTGCACCGCGGTGATCCGGCGACCCTCGCGTGTGACGCCCATGGCTTTGGTTTGCTCAAAGACCTGCGCACCCATCTGCCGCGCGCCTTTGGCCAGCGCCAGCGCAATATTGGCCGGATCGCCCTGTCCGTCGAGAGGCAACCAAACCCCGCCAGTTACCCCATCGATATTGAGATGCTCATATTTTGCTTTCACCTCCGCGGGGGTGATTTCTTCGACATCCACCCCAAAGGCCCGTGCCATCGCCGCTTGACGATGAATTTCTTCCCGGCGCTCTTGGGTCAAAGCCACTGTAATCGAACCGCAGCGCTTGAAACCCGTTGCAACGCCGGTTTCCGCTTCCAAATTGCCATAAAGTTCTTGGCTGTACTTTGCCAATTTCGTCATATTGGCCGTCGCCCGCAGTTGCGCGATCAAGCCCGCTGCGTGCCATGTGGTGCCAGAGGTCAATTGCTTGCGTTCCAGCAATACAATATCTTTCCAGCCCAATTTGGCCAAATGATAGGCCAATGAGCAGCCAATAACCCCGCCGCCAATAATGACCGCGCGCGCTTTTGTAGGAACTTGAGCCATTTCCATCTCCTGTCGTGTTTTAATGGATGTGCTGGATGACCCCTAGGGATACATCTTCGCATATTTTTCTTTGTAAAGAGCAATCATTTCCGCCTCCGTCACCCCATCATCATAGGGTGGGGTGGAGAGCGGTTTGACCTCGCTCACCTTGATCACAACAATGGCGCGTATGCGGGCGGATAGATCGGCCCAAAGCGCGTCCCACTTGGGAAAGATCTCCTCGAAATCCGCACTGCCACGGCGCAAAATTTGCGTCATCCCGCGCATCCGCCAGCCCTTGCGGCGAAAACAATCCACAAAATTGACCTCCACTTCGGGACTGTGACCAATGTTGCTGATCGTGCCGGGCGAGCGAATTTCTGCAAAAGCAATTTTGCACTCATCCAGAACCACAAAGGTTCCTTTCGGTGACACAGAGGGCCGCCCTCCCGATGTCACAGAGGCCACAAACCCCAATCGCACCTGTTCAATACAGGCCACCGCGGCAGCATTAAGCATCGAATTACTCTCCCAGTTCCTGTGCCAAAAGAGCGATATGCGCCGGGCCGACCTCACAGCAACCGCCAATAATTTCCGCCCCGCTTTTGGCCCAATCCCGGGCAAAGGCAAGATATTCCACCGGACCTAAATCTGTTCGAGATTTCAGCAGATCCACCGTCGCATGGATCGAATTGAATTCCGCATGGATACCTGTGAACCCATTGGCATAAGCGCCCAGAGTAAACCCCTGGCCGGCCAAGATCGGCAGGCCCTGCGAGACCGCTTCAGGCAAGGAGCAATTGATCAATACCGCGGCGGGATCAAAGGTCTTGAGCATCGCAATCGCATCAGCCAGAGGCTCCCCTGACCGCAGCTTGGTGCCATCGGTGTCATCCACAGAGAGCGAGACATAGATCGGTTTGCCCGTCACCCCGGCGCCCATCAATCCCCCACGCGCCTGATCCACAGAGGCCATGGTTTCCAGAAGATGAAAATCCACATAATCCGCATGGAGCCGCGCAATATCCGCATAGATTTCGGCGGCCTGCTCGGCGGGTGGTGCCTTGTCTGGTTGATAAGAGAACCCAATTGGACCCAATGAACCGGCCACCTGCCCCGATCCATGAGCATCCCGCGCCGCCACAGCCATTTCGCAGGCCAAGACTGTCATGGGCCGCAGTTTATCAGCCAATCCCTTGCTCTCCAGCCGGTCTGGCAGAATGGAATAGGTATTGGTGGTGGCAATCTGCGCACCGGCTGCAAAATAGTCGTCATGCACAGCCCGCACCATTTCTGCGCTGTCGAGCAAAGCCTGCATGGACCACAAATCTGTGGCTTTCCCTGCACGTTTGACCAATTCTTGGCCCAAACCGCCATCGAGAATTATCATCACATTCGCTCCCTATCAGCTGCGCAAGCGTTCGTTGCTTGGATCCCAAAGCGGTTGATCTTCCTGCACCACGGCCTTGCAGCGTTGCCCAAAGATTTCGACTTCAACCTCCGTTCCCGCAACGGCCAAATCGGGACGCAACATGGCCAGGGCAATGGATTTTCCCACACGGTAGCCAAAGTCACCCGAGGTGGTTTCCCCCACCACAACACCATCATGCCAAATCGTTGACATATAGGGCGCATCATAGGCGTCCGCCTCCACAATCAAGGTGGCAAAAGCCTTTTTGCGCCCCTGTTGTTTTTCGTTCTGCAAGGCGGCCTTGCCAGGGAAATCTTGGGGTTTGTCCAATTTGACAAACCGCTCAAGCCCCGCTTCCAAAAGGCTATAATCGGTGGACAGATCGCCCTTCCAAGCACGGTAACCTTTTTCAATGCGCAAGCTGTTGAGCACATACATGCCAAAAGGTTTGGCCCCGGCCGCAATGACCGCATCATAGACTGCTGGCATATTGGCATTTCGAGCATGAATTTCCCAGCCAAGCTCGCCCGCAAAAGACACCCGCAGAAGCGCACAGGCTTGCCCGGCGACCTGTGCCGCTTGATGGGTCAACCACCCCAAAGACAGATCCGCATCTGTCCCCATTGCAGTCAAAACCTCGCGGGCTTTAGGACCCGTAACAATCAAAGTTGAAAAATCTTTGGTATGGTCCACCAGCTCCAAACCGGCCGGTAAATCCGACTTGAGGACATCGTAATCATGCCATTGCGCGCTGGCGGCGGTGATCAATGTGAAATGCTCCTCCGCATGGCGCACAACCGACATCTCGGTCAAAATCCGGCCCCGATTATCGGCAAAATAGGCCAGATTCATGCGGCCAATCTTCGGCAAGCCGCCGGTAATTTTACCGCGAAGGAATTCTGCGGCGCCGTCGCCTGTCAGATTAAACCGGCTGAAGCCGGGCAAATCCAAGACACCGCAATGATCGCGCACAGCCTCGACCTCTTCGCGGATCCGCTGGGCCCATGGGCCCTGTCTTTCCCAAGTCTGAGTGGCCTCATGGGAGGTGTCATCTCCCGGCTGAGCAAACCAATTGGCGCGCTCCCAGCCATTGTAAGCCCCCATCACACCGCCCGCTGCAATCACCTTATCATGCACCGGCGAGAGTTTCTTATCCCGCGCCGCGGGCCATTCGTGATGCGGGAAATGCATGGCATATTCGTGACCATAAACTTCCATTGCTTTGCGGTCACAATAGTCTTGATCGGTGTAGTCAGTGTAGCGGCGCGGATCGACCGCCCACATGTCCCATTCGGTTTCCCCTTCCGTGATCCATTCCGCCAGGACCTTGCCGGCGCCGCCGCCTTGGGTGATGCCAAATGTGAAGACGCACCCTTCATAGGCATTCTTCACACCGGGCATAGGGCCGATCAGCGGAAGCCCGTCAGGCGCATAGGGGATAGGGCCGTTGATCACCCGGCCCACGCCCTGAGAACCCAAAATCGGAACCCGGGCCATGGCGTCTTCAATATACCACTCCAAACGCTCCAGATCGTCAGGATAGAGCTGAAAGCTAAAATCCCCTGGCATCGGATCTTCGGGCGTCACCCAATGGGCCTTACAATTGCGCTCATAGGGACCAAGGTTCAACCCGTGTTTATCCTGCCGCAGGTAGTATGAGGAATCCACATCTCGCAATAGGGGGACTTTGCGGCCATTGGCCTCTGTCCATTCCTTCAATTCAGGGATTTCTTCGGTTAAAAAATATTGATGGCTCATCACCGTCATCGGAACGGTCCGACCGCCATAGGGTTTGAACCATTCACCCACCCGTTGGGCATAGTAACCGGCACAATTGACCACTTTTTCGCAACGGATATCGCCCTTGTCTGTGTGGACAATCCATTCATCTCCCACCTGCGTGACCCCTGTCGCCGGGCAAAACCGCTGAACACTGGCCCCCATATCCCGAGCACCTTTGGCCAATGCTTGGGTCAGCTGAGCTGGGTCAATATCCCCGTCATCGGGATCCCAAAGCCCGCCTGCCAAATCATGCGTTTCCAAAAAGGGATAGGCATTTTTCATATCTGCGACGGACATCATCTCGATGTCCAAGCCCTGATAGCGGCCCATAGTGCGTGCGCGCTCAAACTCTAGCATCCGGTTTTTGTCATGAGCCAGGCGAATAGAGCCCGTCACATGATAATTCATCGGATAATCCACCTCCTCAGCCAAACCGGCATAGAGGCCCAGCGAATAGCGCTGCATATTCATAATCGCCCAGCTGGTTGAGAAGGATGGGCAATTGCCCGCCGCATGCCAGGTCGAACCGGCGGTCAGCTCATTTTTTTCGAGCAAGACACAATCGGTCCACCCGGCTTTAGCCAAATGATACAGGGTCGACACGCCAACAACGCCGCCTCCGATAATGACAACCCTTGCCGTGGTTGGAAAATCACTCATTTTGGTCTCCCTCAGTCAATGATCAAACGGGCTGCCAGCCCGCCGAGTAAAATTGCAGATAATTTGTTCAGAACGCCCGCGCGCGCCCCCAGCGCCGCCGCAAAATAGCCAGATCCGCCCCCAAGGCAGAGCGAGAATAACGCCCCATTCGCCAAAAATATTGCTCCAAGGATCAAGATTTGCACCCATATGGGGCCAATGGCAGGGTCGGTGAATTGCGGAATAAAAGCAAAGATAAACAGCGCGGTTTTCGGGTTTGTTACATTGATGAAAAACCCACGCCGCGCCGCCTGCCAAACTCCGCGGCCGCTGCGCAGGCGGGTCACGGTGCTGCTGCTGCGCCAAGCCTGCACCGCCATCCAAGCCAAATAGGCCGCACCACAGATGCGAATAACATCATAGGCCGCTGGATAGGCTAATAATAAAGCCGACAGCCCAGCGGCCGCCGCCAAAATATGCACCACGATACCCAGATTCACACCCAGCGCCGCTGCCACGCCCATGCGCGGCCCGCCTGAAAGACCACTGGACATAATAAACAGGAAATCTGCCCCCGGTGTGAGGTTTAAGATTAAGCCAGCAATCACAAACCCGGTGATCACAGCAGGCTCAAATCCCCAAAGACTCTCCCAAATCATCGCAAAATCTCCCTCATGCCGGGCTCCGCATGGAGCTGCCGCCGAGCAAAAGCCCATAGGCGATAAAGCAAAGCGCCAGCCCGCGCCGCAAAGAGAGATTGAAAACTTTGGCCATCGCCGATTTGCCGAAAGCAGCACCCAAGGCAGTATAGCCGGTGTAGGACAGCGCCGTCAGACCCAAAGCTGTGGGCATTATCACTGCCATTTGATCCCAAATCGGCACATCAGGCTGGACAAATTGGCTGAAGGCGGCCAAATATCCGGCCACCGATTTTGCGTTGATCGTCGCAATCGCCAAAGCGCGCCCATAAATGGAGCCAGCCGCTGGATTAAGCTTGGGCGGAGTGCCTGCCATCATCCAACCGCGAATGCCCAGAAAAATCAAAACCGCCGCACCGATCAGCTTAGCAAGAGAAAAAGCTGCGGGTGATGCCAAGAGCACAGCTGTGAGGCCATAGGCCGATAAGATCAGGAAAACAGTCGCTTGCGTTAAAATCGCCAAAACAGCCCAAAGACCCCGGCGCAGGCCAAAGCTCATGCCATTGCTGATGCAATTGACGGCATTCGGACCTGGGGTTGTCACGAAAACCACCCAAAATCCCGCAAATATGATCCAGCCCTGCACTGTCATCAATACACCGGCGGCGCGATCACCCAGATCACCTGGCAGGGTTTGTCTGTCGGGTTTTCCCAGCGGAAAAATTCGCCCTTGATCCGAAAACTGTCACCGGGCGCCAAAAGGTAGTCGGTGTCGCCGATCCAAAGCTTCAATTGCCCAGACAGAATATATCCCACCTCCTGCGTGGGGCGGGAAACAGCAGGGTATAGCTTCGCACCCGGTTCAAATGTCGAATGGAGCATCTCAAAATCATCCGTCAAATCAGGAGACAGCAGCTCTTCGACCAAACCTGCCTCTCGGCTGCCAATGGGGCGCCGACTGTTTTTGCGGACCACATAGCCTGCCTCATGCGCAGGCGCGGGACCAGAGCCAAATAGAGACGAAATCGACACATCCAAGGCCCGGGCCAAATCGCGCAAATCATTAATAGCAGGTTCGGACATATCGCGCTCAACCTGGCTCAACCACCCCACCGAACGCCCAAGGGTTTGTGCCAGCTCCGCAAGGGTCAATCCCCGCGCCTTGCGCAGCGCGCGAATATCAGCCCCAAGGGTGTTTAGATCTGTCTGACCATGAAGCATCACGTGAAATTTTTCCGCATTTTTTCATTCTCAAATTTATGGTTGGCAGAAGCCGTGAAAAAAAGCAACAAATTTTCACAGGAATTTATGCCCTAAAAACCGATGCCAGAAGAGCTTCCAAAGCCTCTGCATCCTCTCGGGTAAATGCATCCGGTTGATCGCTGTCGATATCCAGCACGGCCATCACATCACCCGCGCTGTTAAACACCGGCACAACCAACTCAGACCGGGTCGAGCTGGCGCAAGCGATATGGCCCTCAAAGGCCTCGACATCCGGCACCAATTGCGTGACTTTCAAGCGCGCCGCTGCGCCACAAACCCCGCGTGAGAAGGGGATTTGCAGACAACCATGTCCGCCTTGATAGGGTCCAATCTTGAGCATCTCCGGCCCGGTTACACGATAAAAACCCGTCCAATCGAAGCGATCATCGCTGTGATGCAGCTCACAGACCACACTGGCCATAAGGGCAATGACATCCTCCTCGCCGGCACAGAGGCTTGCGATGGTTTTGCTCAAGTCTTCGTAATTCACCCGCGCCATATCCGCGGCCTTTATAGGCGTTCAATGGCAATGGCGGTGCCCTCGCCGCCGCCGATGCAAATCGCCGCAACACCGCGCTTGAGGTCATGCCGTTCCAAAGCATTCAGCAAGGTCACCAAGATTCGCGCGCCCGAGGCGCCGATCGGATGACCCAAGGCGCAAGCACCGCCATAGACATTCACAACATCCGGGCTCAATTCCATCTCATGCATAAAGGCCATAGGCACAACAGCAAAAGCCTCGTTGACCTCCCATAGATCCACATCGGCAACGGACCAGCCCAGACGATCCAGCAGTTTTTTGGCCGCCGGAACTGGGGCGGTGGTAAACCAGCCGGGCGCTTGCGCATGGCTGGCGTGGCCCATTACGCGCGCCCGTGGCGTATAGCCTTTCGCCGCAAGACCAGAGGCATTGGCCAAAACCAAAGCCGCCGCCCCATCGGAAATCGAGGAAGAATTGGCCGCCGTCACCGTGCCACCCTCACGGAACGCGGGTTTCAAATGTGGAATTTTATCTGGCCGTGCGGTGCCGGGTTGCTCGTCCATAAAAACCTCAACCGTCGCCCTGCGCCCCGCCACGGTCACGGGGGCAATTTCAGCGGCGGCCGCGCCGCTGGCCTGTGCTGCCAAAGCCCGCTCAAGGGAGCGCAGCGCATAGGCATCTTGCGCGGCGCGGGAGAACTGAAAATGCATTGCGCAATCCTCAGCAAAAGTGCCCATCAAACGCCCTTTGTCGTAGGCATCCTCAAGACCGTCCAAAAACATGCTGTCGTGCACTTGCCCATGGCCCAGCCGTGCACCACCGCGCATTTTGGACAAAAGGTAAGGCGCTTGGGTCATGCTTTCCATGCCGCCGGTCACCATCACCTGGCCATGACCCAAGGCCAATTGATCATACCCCATCATGGTGGTTTTCATGCCCGATCCGCACATCTTATTGATCGTCGTTGCCGGGACATCTTCGCTCAGTCCCGCAGCAAATCCCGCCTGCCGTGCTGGCGCCTGGCCCTGCCCGGCGGGTAAGACGCAACCCATCAGCAACTCATTCACATCACCCGGTGCAACGTCACCGGCAGCAAGCGCCGCAGCAATCGCGACACCGCCCAACTGGCTCGCAGAGACATCGGCCAAAGCCCCTTGCATCCCGCCCATCGGCGTCCGGGCCGCTCCCACGATATAAACATCTTCCATAACGCGCCTCCTTCAAACAGGTGTTGCCCACTTATGACGCGCCCGCCGCCCTGGGGGCAAGGCTTTGCATCAGAAAATCACAAACCTCGCGCAGCCCCCTCGCCTCCGCCATATTATCCGCTATGTTTGGGTAAATTCAATTTATAAGGCTCAACTGCACATGCGCGATTTTCACCTTCCCGGCCGGTCGGCCGTCTTCGCAACCAATGGTATGGTCGCGACCTCTCACCCTTTGGCCGCCGCCACGGCAATTGATATCTTAAAAGCCGGCGGCAACGCGGCGGACGCAGCGATTGCAGCAGCGGTCTTATTGGGCATCTGTGAGCCGCAAATGACTGGCATTGGTGGAGATATGTTCGCCCTAATCCAAAAGCATCCATCCTCCGAAGTTGCAGCCCTCAATGGATCGGGACGCGCGCCGCTGGCCGCCAATGCAGCCGCACTGCGCGATGCGGGGCATGGCACGGTGCCGCTGCACAGCGTTGATGCGGTGACGATACCCGGCGCGATCGACGGGTTTTGCACCATGGCAAGAGATTTCGGCGCGTTGCCACTCGAAGACATCCTAGCGCCCGCCATTCATTATGCCCGCGCGGGCGTGCCTGTTGCTCCAAAAGTCGCCTTTGATTGGGCGCAAAATACGCAGGCCCTGCAAGGATCCGCGCGCGACAAATATCTGATCGGCGGCGCAGCGCCGAAACTTGGGCAGCTCTTCGCTGCACCCGGGCAGGCGGAAGTTCTCGAGCGCGTGGCCAAGGAAGGCCGAGACGGATTTTATACGGGCGCGGTTGCCGAAGATATGCAGGCCAGCCTGCGTGCTGCGGGCGGCTGTCATAGTCTTGAGGACTTTGCCGCGACAAAATCCACCTATGGCACACCGCTGCGCGCCTCCTACAAGGGCATTGAGATGCTCGAGCATCCAGCCAATGGTCAAGGCGCAACAGCGCTCTTGATGCTCAATATGATGAAGCATTTTGACATCGCCGCCATGGCACCCTTTGGGACAGAACGCGCGCATATCGAAGCTGAAATTTCCAAATTGGCCTATGATGCACGCAATCGCTTTATTGCCGATGGCGATTATGCCAGCCGCATCGATCATATGATGGCACCCGAAACCGCCGCGCAGCTGGCCAGCCGAATCGACCCCAAGCGCGCCATGGCAGATCCGCACGGGCTATCGGAGGCGATCCATAAAGATACGATTTACATCACCGTTGTCGACAAAAACCGGATGGCCGTGTCATTGATCTACTCAATCTTCCATGCCTTTGGATCCGGACTCGCCTCAGACCGCTTTGGAATACTATTTCAAAATCGCGGGGCGGGATTCTCGCTCGAGGCGGGTCACCCCAATGAGCTGGCCGGCGGCAAGCGCCCCATGCACACCATCATCCCTGGCATGCTGGCCGAAGGCGGGCGGATCACCATGCCCTTTGGGGTTATGGGCGGCTCCTACCAATCCAACGGCCATGCGCGTTTTTTATCAAACATGGTGGATTTCGGCTTGGACCCGCAGGAGGCGATTGACGCACCCCGCTGCTTTTCCGACGCAGGCACGATGAAAGTCGAGCGCGGATATGGGCCGCAGGTCGCTCAAGAGCTGTCAGACATGGGCCATAAGGTCGAAATTCCTGCCGGGCCGATTGGCGGCGCTCAGGCAATATTGATCGGCGCGGATGGGGTGCTGCAAGGTGCATCTGATCCCCGAAAAGACGGTTGCGCCTTGGGCTATTAATTGAGCTGAAACTGCAAAGGATAGGCGCCGTTTTCAAGCGGGCCAAAAATATCCTCAATATCGGGGTGATCCACCGGGTCCCCCGATATATCCGCCACAAGATTTTGCTCGGACACATAGGCAATATAATAGCTCTGATCATTCTCAGCCAATAGATGGTAGTAGGGCTGATCCTTCACCGGCCGCGCCTCCTCCGGAATAGCTGCATACCATTCATCCGTGTTGGAAAACTCTGGATCCACATCAAAAACAACCCCACGAAACGGGTGTTTTTTATGCCGCACGATTTGGCCCAAATGATATTTCGCTTCAGCTTGCACAGGTCACCTATGATTTGCACTTCCTTTTACCCGGATTTGGATCAAAATGTCTATGCGGTGAAACAGAATTGATCGCAATGCTTGGCATAATTCCGCAAACAGGCAACAGAATGCCAAAACCGCAGCACCATTGCAAAATTCATCCCTGAACGCTAGTGTGAGGCGCAAAAGCTGGCCCAATTAACAAAAAGCGACCGCACCCATGAGCAGTATTCTTCGCAGCCTCGTTCTGATCACCCTTCTGGCGGGCTGTTCTTTCTCTGGCGTCAATTCAAATCCACCACGGAATTTGGACAATGCTTGCTCGATATTGGATCAGCGCCGCAGCTTCCTGCCGGCCTTTCGCGCAGCCAAGCGCAAATATGGCGTACCCATTTCGACGCAAATGGCGATGATTTGGCAGGAAAGCAAATTCATAGCCGATGCCAAGACGCCGAAGAAATACACTCTTTGGATCATTCCCGCCGGCCGTCAGAGCTCGGCCTATGGATACGCGCAGGCGCTGGATGGAACTTGGCGAGAATATAAGAAAAGCGCCGGACGCTGGGGCGCCAGCCGCACCAATATCCGTGATGCGGCCGATTTCATGGGCTGGTACATGGCGCAAAGCCGCCAGTCGCTGGGCATTGCCATGTCCGACACCCGCAACCAATATCTCGCCTATCACGAAGGCCGGACCGGTTACCGCCGGGGATCTTATAAATCCAAGCGCTGGCTGGTAAATATCGCAAATGGCCTCGACCGCCGGGCGGCGATGTATAAGCGGCAATTGATCAGCTGCGGCAAGGGATAACGGCCACAGTTACCCGCAAGCCGCACGATCATAAGAGACGGCAAGTTGAGTAGCGAAGACAAAAACACATCTGCATCGTGCCATTTCAACACAGAAACGGCGTGTTTCAAACGTTTTTGCAATCATTAGGCGCGGGTCATAGTTCACCCTGATCACAGCTCATTCACTGCGTTTTTGCATCTCATGTTGGATGTTGAACAACACATTCGACAGCCGGCCGCCTTCGGTCAGGCTGTCTAGGATGATTTGAGTTCGGCCGCCGGAATTGTCTTGCACGATCCATTGGCGCAGCTGCACCGGGTTGTCGGTGAAAATCAGCTGGATGAACCCATAGTCGGGGTTTTCCGGGTCTTGCAGCGTCACAGCGGTTTGGGACTCGGCCTCAAAATGTGCGACCACCATATTGCGTTGCGCCAAATCCACCTCGCGCTCCAAAACCAGATTAAGCGGGGAATGGCGCAGCGGAAACCGCAGCGGCTCATCGCGGGATTTGGGATCAAAGACAGCCACCTGACCGCCGCCCACCACAACCAAAGTTTTCTCTGGCGGGTCATATTCAAAACGCATACGCCCGGGCCGCCGAATGAACAGCCGCCCGGTCGAGGTTTCACCCTCATCCGTCATCTGCGAAAACTGAGCCTCTGCCGTGGTCATGGCATTAAAATAGGACGATATTTCATTGAGGCTGATTTTCTCAGCGGCAACGGGGCTGGCAAAAACTATGCAAAGGGCAGAAATGAGTCTCATGTCACAATCCTAGCCTGTTTCCCAAAAGGCGGGAAGCCCGCCCATATCACGATTGCGTCACCGCAGCAGCTGATCAATTGTGCTCTGGCATCAAGATTTCTCTTTTGCCGACGTGATTTGCGGCGCTGACCAACCCATTCTCTTCCATCTGCTCCACAAGCCGCGCGGCTTTGTTATAACCAATAGCCAGTTTTCGCTGGATGTAGCTGGTCGAACATTTACGATCTTTGGCAACGATCTGCACGGCCGTGTCATAGAGCGCATCTTCCAAATCCGTATTGCCACCGAGACCAAGCACCGCGTCAATATCACTCTCAGCCGCCTCGCTCGGACCCTCCAGAACTCCAGAAAGGTAATCTGGCGGACCGAAGGTTTTGAGATGATTGACCACATCTTCCACTTCTTCATCAGAACAGAAGGGGCCATGCACACGCGTGACTTTACCGCCACCGGCCATGTAAAGCATATCACCCATGCCTAAAAGCTGCTCAGCGCCCATTTCACCCAAAATGGTCCGGCTGTCGACCTTTGAGGTCACCTGAAATGAGATACGGGTTGGGAAGTTGGCTTTAATTGTTCCGGTAATCACATCCACCGAAGGGCGCTGTGTCGCCATGATAATATGAATGCCGGAGGCCCGTGCCATCTGCGCCAAACGTTGGATACAGGCTTCTATTTCCTTGCCCGCAACCATCATCAAATCCGCCATCTCATCAACCACAACAACGATATAAGGCAGGGTTTCTGGTTTGAATTTTTCGGTCTCAAACAGGGGCTCGCCCGTGCCTTCGTCAAAGCCTGTTTGCACCGTGCGGCTGAACATCTCCCCTTTGGCCTGGGCATCTTTAACGCGGCTGTTGTAGCCATCTATATTGCGCACACCCATTTTCGACATCTTGCGATACCGCTCTTCCATCTCACCGACAGTCCATTTCAAGGCCACCACCGCCTTTTTAGGATCGGTGACAACGGGGCTCAGGAGATGGGGGATGCCGTCGTAAACGCTGAGTTCGAGCATTTTCGGATCAATCATGATCATCCGACATTCTTCGGGCGTCAAGCGATAGAGCAAGGATAGGATCATCGTGTTAATGGCAACAGATTTTCCTGAACCCGTGGTCCCAGCGATCAACAAATGCGGCATTTTTGCGAGGTTAGCCACAATGGGTTCACCACCGATGTCTTTGCCAAGTGCCAAAGGCAGACGCATATTCGCGTCACCAAAATCTCGTGCTGACAATATTTCACGCAGAACGCACATCTCGCGGCTCTCATTGGGCAGCTCAATCCCAATCACCGAACGGCCGGGCACCGTGCTCACCCGCGCGGAGAGGGCGGACATGGAGCGGGCGATATCATCCGACAGACCAATCACCCGGCTTGCTTTCAACCCGGGGGCTGGCTCCAATTCATACATTGTCACAACCGGACCGGGGCGCACGCTTACGATCTCGCCTTTTACACCATAATCATCCAACACGCTTTCCAACATGCGCGCATTGCTTTCCAATGCGTCGTCACTCAAGACATGCCGCTCAACGGAAGATGGGCTCATCAACAGGCTTAAAGGCGGCTTTACATAGGTTGGATCCGCCGCCTTGGGCTCCAGATCTAATGTTGGCTGCGCTTCCGCAATCGCTTGGCTGGAGGGCTTGATGGCCCGCCGCACGCCATGTTGCACCACCTGCTTATGCGAAGCGGTGAGCGGGGGTTCAGCCAGATATTCAGAGTGCACAGGGGCCGCGGTGTCATCCTCGAGACGCTCGGCGTCATCCTCCATAAATGGCGCTTCAGGCGCCGGGTGCTGCAAGATGATCGGCACCGGGCCCGTGGGCCGGCCGGGCTTGGCGGTGACAATTGGAGTTTGCCCCTGTGCGGTCAGAGCCGCTCGCGGATCACGCGCGCGAATGGCCTCGACAATTTTACCACGAATACGATCCTGCATTGGATCTGCCACGCCACCCAATCGGCCCTCAAAAACGGGCTCGGTCTGGAACTGCTCAGGCTCCGGTTCGACCCCGCGCTTCAGAACCCGCGCGAAAAGCGATTTAGACTGCGGCTGCGCGGGAAGAGCAAGACCCACAGCCGCGCTCGGCATCGCGGGCGTGGCTCTGATCACAGATTCACCGCGCGCAGCGTCACTCTGTGACAAAGGATCCATGGCCGGATCACTGCGTTCTGCGGCGCGGCGCTCTTGACGGCTGCGCAGCCCGCTCCAGCCGCGCGCCAAGGCAAAAATCAACCCCAATATCAGCCGACTGCCCAGCACGCTGAGAGCACGAAAAAAGATTTTGATTTCGCCGAAGATCAACCCGGTCACATAACCGCCCAGGATCAAGACCAAAGCCCCCAACACCAAAGCCACGATATTTGCGCCCAAGGTCACCGAGCCCGGCAGCAATTGCAAAACCATGAAGAGCACCGTGTCACCAAACAGGCCGCCCATTGAAAAACTATGGGACCAGCTGCTGATAGGTGTGAGTGTTGCGGCGTAAAGGGCACAAAGCGCCCAAAAAATTGGTGCATAGATCAGGCGCATGGCCATGCGCTCCGCACCGGCATGCGCGATCAACCGCAGGCCCCATGCCAAAAATGTCAGCGGAATGCCCCAGCTGCCGAGGCCCATGATCTTGATGAGCGGTGCCGCAACAATGGCGCCAATCTGCCCAAGCCAGTTTTGAATATCCGGTCCACCGGCAGAAATCCAAGCTGAATCCTCGGGTGCATAGCTTGCCAAAGCCAGAGCAAAAGCAACGCCCACTGCCAAAACTAGCAGTCCGAGCGCTTCGACGCCCCGTCTTTCTAAGAAAGCCTGTGTCGCTGCGTCCAAAAAAGGATCACGCCCGCGGGTTGGATAAGCCATATGTACCTCAACATCATTTATACAAGCAGTCACGCAATATCGTTAATCCGCGCTGCATTTCTTCTTTTGGAGCCACCAAGGCGACCCGAATATAGCCAGACCCAGGGTTCTGCTCATTTGCGATTTGCCCCAGATATGATCCTGGTAGCACCCGCAACCCCGTTTCGGTCCAAAGTTTTACGGCAGCGGCTTCGTCATCCTCGACGGGCAACCACAAGAAAAACCCGGCTTCTGGCGAATTATAGCACTGAATTCCGGCAAAAATGCGATCCGCCGCCTCGAATTTGCCACAATATAGTTGCCGGTTGGCAACAACATGTTCCTCGTCTGACCATACCTTAGCAGAAACATGCTGGATAGGTCCAGCCACAGGACAGCCCGCATAGGCACGCAGCCGTTTGATTCGTGCGATATTTTTGGGCCCCGAGGCCACAAAGCCCGACCGCAGCCCCGGAAGGTTCGAGCGTTTCGACAACGAATGAAAGGCCACCACACGTTCGGGGTCTGCCCCCATCTGCGCCGCCACCTGCAACGCACCGGGCGGCGGGGCAGCTCGGTAGATCTCGCTATAACATTCATCTGCAAAAATTTTGAAATCATAGGTCTCCGCCAGCGTCAGCAGTCGCGACCAATAGGCCTCCGACGCAACCGCGCCCTGCGGATTAGAGGGTGAGCATAGAAAAAAGACCGAGGTTTGGTTGAGCTCTTCGGGCGTCAACGCATCCAAATCCGGTAAAAATCCACTTTCTGCCCGCGCTGGCAAATACACCGATTGCGCCCCAATCGCCATGGCTGCAACCGTGTAAACCTGATAAAATGGATTTGGAATCAATATTTTGGATCCCGTTTCGCCCAGCGCCACCACCGCATTAAACAACCCTTCGCGTGTGCCATTGAGCACCATCACTTGAGTGTCCATGTCCAGATCAATCGCATAGCGACGCTGCAAGAATCCAGTGATCGCCCCGCGCAATTCTGGCGTGCCATTATTGTCTGGATAGCTGTTGAACCCCTCCATTGCCTCAACCAATGTCGGTCCAACCCAATCGGGAAATTTATGTTTTGGCTCGCCGATGGTCATATTGATGACCGGACCACCCGGTGCCTGACCATCCAACAGATTGCGCAGACGAGGCCAGGTCGCGGTCGGCAAAGCGTCGAAACGGGTGGGCATCATAAACTGTCTCCTCTTGCGATAAGGCGTAAGCCAGCCAGACGATCACTGCAAATCAAAACCATCACTAAGCCAAGGCATTTTCCACCGCAGCGCCCAACCGGAGGAGGTGATGCTCTTGCATGGGCGGACAAACCATCATGAGGCCGCATGACGGAACGCCGGTTGGCAGCGTCAGGGCGCAAGCGCCCATTAGGTTGCCAATGCGGGTGTTGCGCAGAGCCAGCAGATTTTCTGCCACATAATAGTCATGATCCCGTGCCAATTTTTCCATATTTGGCGGAAGGATCGGCGAGCTGGGCATCAAAACTGCGTCAAATTCTCGGGTTGCCGCGTAGTAGTCTTGGCGCAGCCGGTCTAATTTTTGCCACGCCGCAACATAATCTGGCGCTGATACATCCGCGCCACCGCGAAACCGCATCAAAATCTCCTCATACATGAGATCTGGATTGGCCTCGATTGTGTCTTTCCAGGTGCCATAGGCTTCGGCCGCGAATAAAACTCCCGAAAGGGACAAAGCCGCCTCAACCTGCGGAATTTCGACCCGCTCGACCACAGCACCCATCGCGCGCAGACGGTCAATCGCCTGGTCAAATGCGGCGCGCGGTTCTGGGCGCAGCGCGTCTAAAGCCGCCGTGTCACAGATCGCCAGGCGTCGCCCCTCCAACGTGCTGTTGGTCAGATCCGCAGGTTTACGGCCTTCGAGGGCCGCAAGTGCTAAAGCCGCATCCTCCACCGAACGGCACAGCGGACCGACCGTGTCAAAGCGCGCGCAAAGTGGAACCACCCCCGCCAAAGACAAGCGCCCAGTCGTGGTTTTCAGACCCACCAAATCATTCCAAGCGGCCGGGATCCTGACCGAGCCCCCAGTGTCAGACCCAATCGCCAAAGGCGCCAAGCCAAAAGCCACAGAGGCGGCGGCGCCAGAAGAAGACCCGCCCGACACAGCATCATGATCATTCACACAGGGCGGGGTCGCGGTTCGGGGGTTATATCCCAGGCCAGAAAAGGCCAATTCAGACAGATGCGTTTTTCCCAAACAGACCAGCCCCAGCTCGGTTGCGCAGCGCAGCACCTCGCAATCTTCTGTCGGCACGCGATTTTCGAGCAAAACGCTGCCAGCTTCCGTTGCCACATTTGCGCTGTCAAACAGATCCTTCCACGAGACCGGAACCCCATCAAGCGCAGACTTCCGTTGCCCCAGCCGTGCCCTTTCGGAAGATGCCTGCGCCTCAGCCAGCGCCCGGTCAGGGGTGACAATGGTGTAAATGCGTGATGTGAAGGGGTGGGTATCTATCGCATCCAGATAGGTCTGCGTCAGATCGACAGGGTCTATATCGCCCTTGGCAATGGCGCGGCCCAAGGCTGCGGCACTCATGGTTAACCATCGTTGCATCTCTGATCCTCCTGCTTGAAAGCCACGCTAACGATGTCGCACCCCCTCGACAATATCCCTTCGCTGCCCCATGTCTTAATCATGGATTATGACGTTATCATCGCGGGCGGCGGGCTCAACGGCCTCACTTTGGCTTTGGCCCTGGACAGCGCAGGCATCACAACCGTGGTGATCGACGCATTTGCGCCGCAGGAGAGTCTGAACCCCAAATTTGACGGGCGCTCCTATGCGCTGTCTGCCGCCAGTCAAAAAATGCTCGACGCTTTGGGACTGTGGGAGGATCTGGCAGGTCACGCCGAGCCCATGCTGGAAATAAAAGTCAGCGATGGCATGGCAGGCGAAACCCCTTCGCCCTTTGTGATGCAATTTGGTGATGACGATTTCAGTCAAGGTCCCATGGGATATATGGTGGAAGATCGTCACCTGCGGGCGAGTCTCGCAGAGGCGGTGCAGGCGTCTGATGTGACCTTCCGGACCGGGCAGAGTGTCACCGGTCAGACCCTCCATTCCACCCATGTCACCGTGACCCTTGCCGGGCATCCCCCGCTCACAGCCGCCGTTTTGGTCGGAGCTGACGGGCGCAGCTCACGCACCGCCAAAATGGCGGGTCTGACGCGCACAGGGTGGGATTACAACCAATCCTCTTTGGTCTGTGCCATTGCCCATGAAAAACCACATCACGGAATTGCCCATCAATATTTCATGCCCTCTGGACCCTTGGCCATTCTGCCCCTGACGCAAAACCGCAGTGGCATCGTCTGGACGGAGCAGCGGCAGGTTGCGCAAAACATTCACAACCTTAGCGATGTGGATTATCTTAACATCCTGCGCCCAAGGTTTGGCGACTTTCTCGGTGAGATTTCTCTGGCGGGCGAGCGGTATATCTACCCTCTGTCGCTGTCCACAACCCACCGCATGATTGCGGATCGGGTTGCTCTTGTTGGCGATGCGGCCCATGCGGTGCATCCGATTGCCGGACAGGGGCTCAATTCTGGCTTTAAAGATGTGGCAGCTTTGGCCGAGGTGCTCTGTGACACCAAGCGCCGAGGTCAGGATCTCGGAATTCATACCACGCTTGCCGAATACCAAAAATGGCGCGGATTTGATAATGCTCTGCTGTGTACGGCGACCCACAGTTTCAACAGATTATTCTCAAACAACAATCCGATTTTGCGCGGCCTTCGCGATCTTGGCATGGGGCTCGTCAATGCGGCTCCCAAATTGCGAAAAAATTTTGTTGCCACCGCCACAGGTACCGCAGGAGATCCGCCGCGGCTGCTGAGGGGGGAGCCTCTTTAGGGGCTAGGCGTCATCGATTTCGCGGGCTTCACTCACCAACATGATCGGTATCGCTTCGCGAATTGGATAGGCCAAATGTGCAGATTTTGAAATTAATTCCTGAGCGCCGGCATCATAGACCAAAGGCCCGCCCGTCTGCGGACAAATCAACGCCTCCAACATTTTCCCATCTATGTCACTCATTGTAAGAAATCCTCATCTGCCCCGCCGCGCAGGGCAAATTCAAGCAATGTGGTCAATGTCTCACGCCGGGTGCTGAGACTCGGCGCTTCAAGCAGCGCCTGCTTATCTTCGGGTTCAAACGGGCACAGCATGGATAAAGAGTTGATCAGCAACTCATCATCTGCCTGCTGCATGGTGTCCCAATCAGTTGAGAGCTGCCGATCATCAAAATAGCGTTTCAACGCGGCCATGAAGCTGGCCCTATCGAAGTTTTCGTCTCGTTCAACCTTGCCCAAGTCGCGCTCAAAACCGGCCCAAGACACATGGCATCGACGGTAAGGGGTGAAGCCTTCCACCTCATCTTTGATCCGAAACCGGCTCATGCCAGAGAGCGTCACCATATAGCGGCCGTCTTCAGTTTCCGAGAACTGATTGAGCCGCCCAGCGCAGCCGATGGCATGCAGCCGCGTCTCGCCAGTGCGCGCCTGATAGGGCTGCACCATGCCGATCAATCGGCTTGAGGTTTTCATGCAATCCTCAATCATGCTGAGAAAACGCGGCTCGAAAATATGCAACGGCAGTTTTGCACGCGGCAACAGCAGCGCCCCCGGCAAGGGGAAAACGGGGATCACATCCGGCATATCGAATTTAAACGTCATGACTCTTAGCTAGCTCGGCTTGCGCATCATGCAAATATTAAAGACGACAGTTTACGACGCCCATTCAAAACAATGGGATCATTCGCGGGCAATGCGTCAAAAATGATAAAAAGTTGGGTTTTCGCTGCGGCTTCATTCCAGTCACGATCTCTGCGAAACAGCTCCAAAAGATGATCCACCGCCGCCTGCGTATCCCCCACCGCGTGGAGCGCAATTGCCAAATCAAACCGTGCTTGATGATTGTCACCCTCTGCCTCAACCGCAGCGCGCAATTCCTCCAAAGGTCCTGCACCTGCCGCTTGCTTGGCCAGTTCCAATTGCGCGTAGAGCGCTTCTAGCTCGGCTGCCTTGCTGATCTCTGCGGGCGCGCCGTTCAGGGTCGCTTCGGCTTGCTCTAAATCACCCTGTGCAAGATAGCATCGCACCAGGCCAGCATAGGCGCCCACGGTCGAGGGCTCTTCTTGCAAAATCGCAGCGAAGATTTGTGCGGCATCTTCAAAATCGCCATCGGCCAGCATCTCTTGTGCCGCACTCAAAGCATCCTCAAGCCCGCCGTCCGGCGCACCATTGCCCATAGCGGACACGCGATCCACAAAGGCTTGGATTTCCGATCCGGGCACTGCACCTTGAAACCCGTCAACCGGTTTTCCTTGCCAAAACGCATAGACGGTTGGAATGGATTGGATTTGCAACTGACCGGCAATCGCTTGGTTTTCATCCACATTCAGCTTCACCATCTTCACGGCGCCCTTGGCCGCAGTTACAGCAGCTTCCAAAGCCGGGCCCAGAGTTTTGCATGGCCCGCACCATGGCGCCCAAAAGTCCACAATGACCGGCACAGATTGCGATGTTTCGATCACATCTTGCATAAAGCTCTGTTCTGATCCGTCTATAATCAATGCGTCGCCATCGGCTGACGTGGCGGCAGTGTTCAGTTCCAACATGATAAATTCCTTTAAGGTTAGGCTCTATATGAGTGCCTCAATGGCGTTTGCCAAGAGCCCTTACAGATCAAAGCTGGCAAAAACAGGCGCATGATCGGAGGGTTTCTCCCATCCCCGCGCATCACGCAGCACCCGGCTGGAATGCGCAGCGGCAGAAATATCGGAGGTGGCCCAGATATGGTCCAAGCGGCGCCCTTTGTCCGCTGCATCCCAATCCTTGGCGCGATACGACCACCAGCTGTAGAGCAAGCCGTCGGGAATATCCTGCCGGGTCACATCAACCCAATTGCCTGCGGACATCACCTCATTGAGATGCGCCACCTCTATCGGCGTATGGCTGACGATTTTGAGCAGTTTCTTGTGATCCCAAACGTCGTCTTCGCGGGGGGCAATATTCAAATCGCCCACTAAGATGCAGCGCTGCGGTTTTTGTGCCGCAAAAATATCGCGCAGCTCGGTGAGATAATCGAGTTTTTGCCCGAACTTCTCATTTTGCTCCCGATCCGGCACATCGCCACCGGCAGGCACATAGTGATTGTGGATGATCACCCCATTGGGCAAACGGGCCGCCACGTGCCGGGCGTGCCCCAATTGTGCCAGATCCAAACTTCCCGCATCCTCCAGCGGAAATTTGGACAAGATGGCCACGCCATTATAGCCCTTTTGACCACGCGCCACCATGTGGGGATAGCCCAAATCTGCAAAACCCGCTGTTGGGATCAACTCAACTGGACTTTTGCACTCTTGCAAGCACAAGACATCAGGTGCCTGGTCGCGGAGCAGTTGCAAAACAATCGCCTCGCGTAGGCGAACCGAATTAATATTCCAAGTAGCAAGGGTGAAGGCCATGCGCGCAGCTCCGTTCAAGTTTAATCCCGTTTACCTATAGAGCATGAGTCCCGGCAACCAACCCGTTTTCATCAAAAACTTTTGCGCAATGGCACATCAGATCGAAAGGGCGTATTCAGAGGCCATGACACGATTGCCAACATATGACCATGAACGCATCCTTCAGGCCCAAGGCTGCCAAGTGATTGCCGGTGTCGATGAAGTCGGACGCGGCCCGATCAGCGGTCCGGTCTTTGCCGCTGCCGTTATTTTGGACCCGAAACATATCCCCATCGGACTGAACGACAGCAAAAAACTCTCCGCCAAGAAGCGCGAGGCCTTACTGCAAAGCATCCTGGCTCATGCGGATGTTTCGGTGGCCAGCGCCTCAGAGCGTGAGATTGAGCAGATCAATATTCTGCGGGCTGCGCATCTGGCCATGGAACGCGCTGTGGCAGGGTTGAAGCAAACACCAGATCATGTGCTGGTAGATGGCAATATCATTCCGCGCAATCTTGAAATCCCAGCCACGGCTTTGGTCAAAGGGGACTCTTTATCCGTGTCTATTGCAGCCGCTTCAATTGTGGCAAAAATTAGGCGCGATTTGGTCATGTGTGATTTAGCGCAACAGTTTCCCGGCTATGGATGGGAAAAAAATGCCGGATATCCGACAGCAGAGCATCTAAAAGCCCTCCAAGATTTCGGGGTGACCCCACACCATAGACGAACCTTCAAACCGGTACACAATATCTTGTATCAAGGAAAAAATTTAAACTGCTGATAAGAAAAAGAAATTGACGCCGAATCGTTCCTGAC